>JALHJD010000139.1 GCA_022837185.1 Desulfobacteraceae bacterium | reverse complement strand
CGTTCCCCTGCTGATGGTTGTGCTGTATTGCGCCGCGGTACTGGTGCGATCGGTGCTGGGGGCGTTTCGCTACGGCCTGCTGCTGAAAGCATCCGAACCCGCCCCTCCCGGTTTTTTTCATCTGTTTCTGGTGACGGTCAGCCGCAATATGTTTGTCGACATGCTTCCTGCCAGGCTGGGAGAATTGAGCTACATCGCCATGCTCAACCGGGGATATTCGGTCAGCGCCCAGTCCTGCCTGTCTTCCCTGGCCGTCAGTTTTGTCTTCGATTTAATGGCCCTGAGCGTTATGGTCGCGGGGATAATCCTCTATCAACTGCTGACAATCGGCCTGCAGCTCTGGGTGGTCGGGGTATTGGGGATGTTGATCGTGGTCATCGCCGTGCTCCTGCTCTTTCTTTTTCCGGTTCTGGAATATTTTGCGACACGTGTCGCCCGTACCTCCTGGGGCAGCAGGGGGTTTGCCGGCAGGATGGTCTCATTGCTGCGGAAAACGGCGACCGCGCTGCAGCAGACAAGAAAAGCAGGAATTCTCGGCCGGTTGCTCGTTCTTTCGCTGGGTATCCGTCTGAGTAAATATCTTGGGCTGTATTGCCTGTTTTTCGGAGTTGTCGCCACCCATTTCGCCGACATCTCAACCCATCCGGTTTCCGTCCTGATCGCGCTGGTCAGCGCGGAGGCCGGCGCCAGTCTGCCGGTTCCGACGTTCATGAGCTTCGGCACCTATGAAGCGACGGGCATGCTTGCCATGGTTGCCCTGGGCGCGAGCCAGTCCGCCTCCCTGGTCATCATGCTGGGTCTTCACATATTGAGCCAGATGGTCGATTACACCCTTGGCGGCATCGCCCTGATCACTTTTCTGGTCAGGACCGGTTCGCTCTACCTGAAAAAAGGCGCTTCTTTTTTTGTGCTCAATAAGCGCTACCTGCTGATCTCATTCTTCCTTTTTTGCGGAGGCATGCTCTTTCTTGCCGTGCAGATAAAGGGCCTGCAGAAACAGGGTTCCCTGGTTGCCCCGGACAGTGGGGAGGTCGTCCCGGTTGAGCGGAACGAGGGGCTGAGCGAAAACTTCCTGGACGAAGCAGAGGGGTTTGTCGTCTGGAGTTCCAACAGGTTCGGCAATCACGATATTCTTAAACTGACCCTGCCCGGCAGGGAGATTGTCCGCCTGACAACCCATCCGCATACGGAATATTATCCCCGCATTGCCCCTGACGGCAGGCGGATCGTGTTTGCCCGGTCACGGCAGCCCTGGGTTTCCCAGCGGAATTATTATGCCTGGGACATATATCTGCTGGACCTGGAAAGCGGCGCCGAATCGCTTGTCGCCGAAAACGGCAATGTCCCGACATGGTCGGCTGACGGCGGCAAGGTCTATTTCCAGCGGGAAGGCAACCAGGTGGTTGAAATTGATCTTCGCTCAGGGGCGGAGAAAGTGTTGTTCCATTCAGGCGTGAATGTACAGGTGCCTGGTTCGGTGATCCTGCAGACCCCGATGGTCAGCGAAGACGGCACGCTGCTTGCCGCAACCCTGAGGGAGGGCAGGAGGGAAACCGCGGTTATCGATTCGGAGGGAAACGTCAGGAGCGTGGGCGGCGGCTGTCAGTTGAGCTGGGGACCCGGGGATGCATATCTGTATGCGATTGACCATGGCGGAAGAAAACAGAACGCCGTCTACAGGATTGATCCCGACGGGTTCCAGAGAGAACTCTGGTTTGACGCCCCCGGTGAATACAGTCACGAATATTTTCCCCGGGTTTCCAATGACGGCCGGTTCCTGGTTTATGGCGCCAGCCGCGAAGGGCATGAACACGATACGGCCGATTATGAAATTTTTCTCTGGCGGATCGGTTCCTCCTGGACAGAGGCGGTGCGCCTGACCTATCATACGGGCAATGACTGCTGGCCCGATATTTTCCTGCGGGAGTAACAAGGCGGGCGAAGCCGGTTTCCGGGGATGAGGGAAAAACGCGGTTCATGAAGGCATGTTCTTCGCAAGTATGGAAAATTAAAGTTGATATTTGCGACAATGTACTTTATGAATACAATTATTTTTTTTATGCTTTTTTGTCGCCTCGGGGATGACTTCCCGGCGGCAGTCCGGGGAGGGAGACGGTAAAGCAGCCTTCTGTCAAGACAGCCATTGTCAAAATCAATTTTTCCGGGAGAGTCTGATGAGATTGAAGAACACGATACGTATTGGTCTGTTTTCACTGGTCCTGTTTCTCTGCGGCATGTCGGGCTCCGGTCTCCATGCCCAGGCCCCGCCGCCCATCGCCGATGACTTGAGCAACGTGATCTGGCTGGATGCCGACGTTTCCTCCTGGAAACAGACCGCCAACCTCCGCTGTGTGACCATCTCATCTTCTCATATTACCCTCGACTACGACAAGGCCCGCACCTGGCCGGGAGAATTGAACGCCAACCCCTGGATTTTCGTCTACCGCAACAACAACTGGTATGCGGCCACCTGGGAGTGGCTGCGTTTCGGCCAGACCGTCAAAGGACTGTATGCGGTGAACGGCGATCATATCAAGAAAGATCCGTTGACCAATTTCACTCCGAGGACAGGCGAGCTGTACGGATTCATGGTCAGCGGCACGGCGCGGAACCATGTTTCCCCGAATGTCCGGGAACGCAGCAATATTGTCATGCTCAACTGGAAAGTGCCTTCCACCAACCTGGCCGCCCAGGCCCCGGTCGTACATCAATCGACTCCCACTCAAGGGTCGAACCTGTTGCTGTTGAACCCGAGATCGAAGTTTTGAGGGCTTGAGACTTCCCGGCGGTCGAATGGCGGAAAACACGATGTCAATCGGTGAGGACCCTGATGCTCCCCTGCTGAAGATTTGCCGGCAATTCATTACAAGTGTATGCGGATGACGATATTTCATACCTTTCGACCTGCGTTCCTGCCTCTTTTGACGCTGGTTTTCGCCTGGAGCCCACTCTTCATCGCCGATAGCGCCGGGAGCGCGACCATGGAAGGGGAGCTGAAACTTGTCTGGTCGGCGGATTATGGCCGGGGATGGCAGGTTTATTACAGCAGTTGCGAAAAGAACGGCTGGACGGCCCCCCTGCAGCTCAGCCAGGGTCCGGAGGCGGCCTTTTCTCCTTCCGTCGGTTCCGGTGATGACGGGAAAATCTGGGTCGTGTGGAGCATAAAGGACAGCGGGGGAAGTTTTCTCGTATACACTTTTTTCAACGGATCAGGATGGAGGCATCCTGAAAAAATACCCACGGGGCTTGCGAGCAATGGTGCGGCGTCAATTATCCTCGACCGGGGAAATACTCCCTGGATAGCGTGGGAGGGAAGAAGTCCGGAGGCAAGGTTCGAGGACATCTATTGGAGCCGCTGGTCGGCAGGCGCATGGAGCCCTCCCGCAAGAGCCCATGAAATGAACGATGTCCCGGATCTGCGCCCCGCACTCTTGAACGATGCTTCCGGCGGGGTGATTTTGTCCTGGAAAACTTTTGCCGACGGCGGATATATGCCTGTTTACCAGGTATGGGACGGCAGGATGTGGCAGGCGGAGGACAGGGAGAAGATAGCGAACGCCCTGCGCGGGACAGAACTGTTGCAGGAAGAATTGGTTGCTGTTCAGGATATGGTTCAGGACCCGAATCAGGCGGCGCTCTTCATAAATGACAGGGAGGGGAAACGGGCTGTCCGGGTTTCGCAGATACCGCGGTTTCCGAATTGAGGTGATGGGCCGGCAACGCACGCCTACCTTGTCAACGCAGCTTCGAGCCGTACCTGAAGTATTTTGTCATTCCGCCGGCATGCCGCTCTGACATGGGTCTACGGAGTCAGTCTGTACAAGAATAAGGGGCTGATCATGACAGCCCCTTATTGCAGATCAGATTAGTCTGTACGGACATTGGTGTTTACCACACTCTGGATTACAGCATATGAAATTTGAAGCAACAGGATTGAGGGCCGGTCTTCCTGCTCTCTGGCTGAACGTCGCAGTGATCTTTCTTGCCTGCGAAACAGTGTTTGCCGAAAATATCATCGCCTTCGGCGACAGTCTGACGCAGGGATGCAATCCCATCCCCGTCACCTGCGGCATGCGCGGCGGATACGGATACCCCAATGAACTCCAGCTCCTGCTGGATGCGGACGGGCTGAACCTCCCGGTTTATAATTACGGCAGGAGGGGAGAAACGACGGATGACGGCGTCAACAGGATTGATGAAGTCCTGGACGACGAATGCAACAGGGAGGCAGGGTATATTCTCATCCTGGAAGGGACGAATGATTTGGGATTTCAGTCTTCCTTTGAAACGATATATTTCAATCTCAGCGTTATGATTGATAAAGCCCTTGCGCGGGGAATAGTGCCGTTTCTTGCCACCATAACCCCGGATCCCCGGTATGAATGGAAGGATATCGAGGGGATGAACGAATACATTCGCATGCTGGCGGCCGAGAAGGAAGTCATACTGGTTGATTTGTATGCGAGGATGGAACCTGACTGGTGGAACTATGTCTACCCGTACGGCTGTTATGGAGACAAGCTGCACCCCAATGAATATGGTTTCCAGGTGATGGCCGGGGAGTGGTATGAATATTTCATGGATTATTATCGGAGAAATTTACCTAAATCCTGGATGTACCTGCTGCTTGGACAATCGTAAGGGGCCTTTCTTCCATGCCGTCATTGACGGACTTTCATTTTTTTTCGATTTCCCACTTTGTCAAGACAGCGGCGATCATGGATAAATGTAATGGACAAACAAGTTGATGTCTCCATAGTTGTTCCCCTGTATAATGAAGAGGACAACGTTCGGGAACTGTACCGGGAACTCATTACGGTGATGGCCGACCGGTCCTATGAAATTCTTTTTGTCAATGACGGCAGCTCCGACCGGACGACTGAACTGATCAGGGAGATCAGCGCCGCAGATCCGCACGTGGTGGTCGTCAACTTCAGAAGGAATTTCGGGCAGACAGCCGCAATGTCGGCCGGGTTCGACTATTCATGCGGCGATGTCATCGTCACCATGGACGGGGACCTGCAGAACGATCCGGCTGATATTCCGAAGCTTCTGGATAAAATCAATGAGGGCAACGACGTAGTGGCCGGCTGGCGGTTCAAGCGGCAGGATCCCTTCTGGAGCCGCCGGCTGCCTTCCATGATCGCCAACCGTCTCATATCCTGGATAACGGGAGTCAAGCTCCATGATTACGGCTGCACGCTGAAGGCATTCAGAAAGTATGTGGTCGAGAATATCAAGTTGTACGGCGAAATGCATCGGTTCATTCCGGCCATCGCCAGCGCCGTCGGCATATCCATCGCCGAAGTCAGGGTGAACCACCGTCCCCGGCGGCACGGAACGTCCAAGTACGGTATTTCCCGCACTTTCAGGGTCATCCTCGACCTGATCACCGTGAAATTCCTGCTCAGCTATTCAAACCGTCCGATTCACATCTTCGGGCTTATCGGTCTGATTTCCCTCTGCCTGGGGGCCCTGATTTCGTTTGTCCTCGTCGTGCAGCGTCAGCTCTACGCCATGCCCCTCGCGGACCGGCCCATGCTGCTGCTTGCCATCCTGTTGATTTTCATCGGCATTCAGTTCGTCACTTTCGGCCTCATTTCCGAACTGCAGATCAGGACCTATCACGAGTCGCAGAACAAGCCGATCTATTACGTCAAGGAAGTGATCCGCCGTCCATGACGGTGCGCTGTTTCCTCCTTTGAAGAGCCGATGAACAGACATCTTGCCCAGACACTGAGTATGGACCGGTTCTGCTGCTGCCGGCCAAGGCGTTGCAGGAAGGGATGAGCGACCAGAAGCGCGCCGCTCTCCACGACATCGATATTGTCATTCCGACCTGGAACGGAAAACAGTTGCTGGGCCCCTGTCTGGCGTCGATTTGCAATCAATCGTTCACGTCCTTCCGGGTCATTGTTGTCGACAACGGTTCCACTGACGGCAGTGCCGATTATATACGCGCCGGGTTTCCGGAAGTCCGGCTGATCGGCCTGGATGCCAACAGGGGATTCAGCGCCGCCGTCAATGCCGGCATTGCGGCCGGCGAAGCCCCCCTGATTTTCCTCCTCAACAATGATACGGAACTGGCGCCGGACTGCCTCGCGAAACTGGCGGCGGCCGCCGCGGGCAGCGACGACGATTTTTTTGCCCCCAAGATGCTCAGCTTCCATCAGCGCGAAATCCTGGACGGAGCCGGGGACGGATTCCTGCGGGGCGGGGTGGGCTATCGCCTGGGGACCATGGAGCGCGACAGCGAGGTGTATAACCGGTCACGCCGGGTTTTCGGGGCCTGCGGCGGTGCGGCCCTGTACCGCCGGGCCATGTTTGACCGGGTGGGTCTGTTCGATGAAGATTATTTTGCCTACCTGGAGGATGTCGACTTCAATTTCCGGGCCAACCGGGCCGGGTTCACGTGCCGCTATGTCCCTGCCGCCCGGGTGTTCCACATCGGCAGCGCCACCAGCGGATCCCGGATCAATTCCTTTACCGTCCGGCTTTCCACCCGCAACAATTTTTTTCTGTTGTTGAAAAATTACCCCTGGTCTTTTTTTATCAGGTTTCTGGCTCCCATTCTGATATACCAGTTTTTCTGGCTGCTTTTCGTGATCAAAAAGGGGCAACTCGGCGGCTACGCGGCCGGCATCGCCGGTTTTTTCGGCAACATCGGTCCGGTGCTGGCAAAAAGAAAAACAACGCTTGCCGCCCGGGGCATCAGCGACAGGGAACTCATCCGGCGCGTCCTCGAGGCGGAGCAGGACGTTATTGATTCCATCATGCGCCGCCGGCAGTCCCAGGGCAAGGGGAACGGAATGCTGAAGCTGTATGCCCGGCTTTTTTTACGGGTGTGAAGGGCGGGAGCATGGCGTCAACCGCGGTCATCATCGTCACCCATAACTCGGCGGCCGTCCTGGAACCCTGCCTTTCGTCGCTGGCCGGCCAGAGCACGCCGCCGGATGCTGTTTGGGTGGTGGATTCGGGGTCGGCGGAGACCTCGTACCTGCAGGCGGCGGAAAAAAAGTTCGGCGTCGGGGTGCTGCAGTTTCCGGCAAACATCGGCTTTGCCGCGGCCAACAACGCGGGGTTCAGCCGGCTTGGCGGCGTCGACCATGTCCTTTTTCTCAATCCCGATACGGTGCCGCACCACCAGTGCATTCAACGGGCGGCGGAGTCGATGGCGGGAAACCCGGCCGTCGGCATCCTGACCGGCCGTCTCCTGGGCTATGATGTCGGCGGCCGGCAGGCCACCGGCCGCCTCGATTCAACGGGTGTCTTCAGGAAATGGTACGGCAGATGGTTTGACCGGGGGCAGGGGGATGTCGACCGGGGGCAGTACTCAATTCCGGAGGAGGTCCCCGCTGCCTGCGGGGCCCTGATGTTCTGCCGGATAAAAGCCCTGGAAGATGTCCTGCTTGCCGGCCGGGCCGTCTTTGATCCCGCGTTTTTCATGTATAAGGAGGATATCGAACTGTGCCTCAGGGTACGCAAGGCAGGCTGGACGATCTGGTATGAACCGGTGGTTGC
>JALHJD010000138.1 GCA_022837185.1 Desulfobacteraceae bacterium | reverse complement strand
CCTTCTACTGTGGTTTGTCTCCTTTCCTTGCCAGGTGTTTTCCCAAGCCTCCCGGTACGACCTTGTTTTTCTCTGGGATAACAGCATGGACACTCTTCTTGAGTACCAGAATCAGCTCGAGGAAGTGCTGGATCCCGACATCGCCCGGAACCTGCATATTGTCACCCGCCAACAGGGGGATTACGGGCTTATCTACGATCACAACGGGACCGTTTTGAGTTCCGCCCAGCTCATGATACAGCTCAACGGGATGCTCAAGGAAGCCGGACTGAACGATTGTTTTGCCGTTGACAACAAGGAGTATGATAATCTGTTCAATGTCAGCTACGGCCTGGGTCCGGATCTCGAGGCCCTGAAAAAACAGTACGACACCGTGTACCGTGTACTGGGCAGCGAGGTCGGCAAGAATCTTTTTATCGAGCAGACTTCCGGCGACAATTATACGCTCATCTACCGGCGCCGCGGCGACCGGGCCTCCACCCATGCGGTTGCCGGAAAACACGCCCGGCTTCTGAAGCGGAAGGGGATATCCACCGCTATCATTGCCGAGAAAAACAATCCCGTTATTTTCGGCGAGTCCTCACTCCTGGATGAAGCCTCCCCGTTGCAGGAAGAACCTTCTTTGGACAAGGAACCTTCGTCGGTTGCTCAACCTGCGTTGGACAAAGAACCTTCGCCGATCAAAGAACCATCGTTGGCCATCATAGACGTGCCGGCGAAAAAAAAGCCCGCGGCAAAGTCCCCGCCATCCGCGCCCCAATACAAGAAGAATAGTGCCTCCCCGACGATCGCACGGGCGTCGTCCGGCTCCGCGCAAAAAGAACTCGAACAGACCATAGAGGCGTACATCAAGGATCTGCGCAGGAAAGGCCGGATCTCCAGCAACGAGAAAACCGGCTGGATGGTGTACGACCTGAACACGGGTGAGAGCCTAGTGGACATCAACGGCGAAATGGTGTTCCAGGCGGCGAGCATGATCAAACCCTTTGTGGCCCTGGCCTTTTTTCACCGGGTACAGCAGGGCGAATTGCCGTACGGTCCGAAAAGCCGCAGAAACATGGAGCTGATGATTCAACGCAGCAACAACGAGGCCACCAACTGGGTAATCCGCCAGACCGGCGGCCCGTCCACGTGCGACAGGATTCTCCGGACGCATTACGGCGATATCTTTAAAAATACCCTCATAACCGAATATATTCCGCCCGGGGGAAAAACGTATAAGAACATCGCTCCGCCGGCCGACTATATCCGCTTCCTGCAGGCTCTGTGGGATGACCGTTTGCCCTACAGCAGGGAAATCCGCCGCCTGATGTCCCTGCCCGGCCGCGACCGGCTCTACGACGGGACCCCGATCCCGCAAGGCACCCTGGTCTACAACAAAACCGGCTCAACCGCCTACCTGTGCGGCGACATGGGGATCCTGGTTCCCCGCGACAAATCGGGAAACCGCTATCCCTATGCCCTGGTCGGCATCATCCAGCGCAGCTCAAGGCCGCACAATTACAGCGAATGGATGCTCACCCGCGGCAACGTGATCAGAAAAGTCTCCTCACTCGTGTACAAGGAAATGAAAAAACAGTACCCGCTGCTGTGAGCTGGTCTGCGCCTCAACGGATAGGAAAACAGCATGCCCAGGGGGGGAGTTGTCAGCGCCGCCGCGAAAAAGGCCAGCACCATGGCCTTCCGCTCGCTGAGGCCGCTTTTGAGCAATAACAGGTAGGTAATGATGCCTTCCGGAAATTCATGCAGCACACCATGCCCACGGTGGCAAGAAATCCGGTCAGAAGGCTTAGGTCGTATTCCGGTTGCCCCACCCTGCAAATCTGCGTATCGTCTATATCCCGACCGAGGTGACGAAAGCTGCCAGTGAGCTGGTCGCGAGAGCTGTCCAGAACGTGTTTTCCATAAGATACCTGACTGCATTCATGCCGGCCGGGCAAGGTCCGCCTGCTCCCACTGCGCCGGCTCCGCCTGGAGGCCGTTCCGACTGATCGCCGCCCAGGCGGGGAGCAGGGAGCCGGCCTCTTTCAGAACCACCTTAACTCCTTTTTTCCACCCCGCGCAGATAAAATCTTTGCCCTTCATGCACGGCTGTCCGGATGTGGCCCCGGGAAACAAGATCGTCGATGAGGCTCCAGTCGGCTCCGGCCTTCTCCAGGAATCTCCGCACCGCCTCCTCCCGCATCGGATGAACGGCAATGATGTTCAGCAGGTCCTCCCCGGCATCACCGGTAAAGGAAAAGGCATCGCCCTCATAGTCGAACAGGCTTGCAACTTCATCAAGATGCCTGCTGAACGCCTGGCGGGCCATGGTCAGGACATCCGCGGCCGGAGGGACGGCCCATCCCTCGGCGGGCGGCCGCATCGGAATCGAAAGATATGCCCTGGCCGGCCGCAGCCGCGCCAGCAGGCGGGCCGTTTCCTCCACCTGTTCCGGGCTGTCATTCACGCCCCTGACCAGCATCGTCTCCGTCACCAGCACTCCTTTGTACTCCCCGGCGAACCGGAACAACGCCTCGAGGATCACCGGCAGCTTCAGGCCGCGATGGGGCCGGTTCACGCGCCGCCAGACGTCCGCCGAGGCGGCGTCAACCTTGAGCGAAACCCAATCGGCCCGGGACAGGTCGCTCCTGACGCTCTCCATCCACAGGAGCGAACTGTTGCTGATAACGGCCGTCTTCACGCCGAGAGGCCGCAACAGGTCGATGGTCCTGCCAAGGTTGCTGTCCAGGGTCGGCTCACCGTCGGGAACAAAGGCCAGGTAATCAACGGCTTCCCCCGACTCCACCAGACGGCGCATCCTGTCTTCAACTTCCCGCAATACGGTCTCCGGCGCATAAAACGGCCGCCTGGCTATCCGCAGGTCATCCGTCCTGCCGACCTGGCAATAGATGCACGAATAGGAACATATCTTCGGCGGGATATTGTTCACGCCCAGGCTGCGGCCAAGCCGCCGGGACGGAACTGGGCCGAATGTGATGTCGGAATTACTCATGGAAGATGATTCCTTGTGCTCAAAAAATATGATGTCATTCCAGCTCGTTTTGGTCTATTTCTTGGCCGACGCCGACTTCAATATACCGGTCGCCGTATTCTTCCGCGAAAATCGACCTCGCCGTATCTCCGGAACAGTGACACGGTCCGACGCGCCGCACGCCCAGCCGGCGGAAAGCGGCCGCTATTGCCCTGAGTTCCTCCGGGCTCTTTTCCGGCAGATGAAAACCGCCCATGGCCAGGAAAATTTGCTCGGTCTGAAGCTGCTTTTTTGCCGTTGTCAGGATCTTCACAATGCCGGGATGGGCGCATCCGGTAATCACGATAATCCCTGTTCCGCTGTGCACGAGCAGGGACTGTTCAATCGGGTCCCCGCCCATTTCGCCGGTTGTATACACATTGTCACCGATGGGGGCGAACCTGTCTATCTCAGTGGTTCCGATTTCGGCCTGCCGCAATCGGCTTTTGAAAGGGGCCGGAAAGGACCGGGGCAGAAAAACAGTGACGGCGGGATTCACTGCCAGCAGTTCCTCCAGACCGCCGACATGATCGCGATGGGCATGGGAAAGCACGACTGCGTCGATACCCGCTGGATCGATGCCCAGTTCCTTCATGTTGGTCAGCAGTACGGTCCCGTCCCCGCCGGTGTCAAAGAGAATCGTTTTTTCCGGCCCTTTGACCAGGCAGGAAAATCCCCAGCCGGTGGTCAGTCCCGGTCTGAAGGAATTGTTGTCAAAAACAACCGTGATATTCAGCTTTTTCATATGCACCATTGCCTGATTCCGGCTCCATTGCCGGTGCTTGCACGGACAAGATAATGGCCCGTGTCATTCATGGTCCCGCATGGCCTGCGATATTTTCCGGGCGATTTCCTGGAAAAGCGTACCGGTTGGGGAATCCGGAGCCGAAACGAGCAGCGGGACGCCGCTGTCCCCTCCCTGCCGGAGGTCAAGGTCAAGGGGAACGGCGCCCAACAGGGGGAGCCCTGTTTCGCGGCTCAGCTGCTCGCCGCCGCCGCGCCCGAAAATTTCAATGGGCTGCGCCGAATGACCGCAGAGAAAATAGGACATGTTTTCCACCAGACCGATGATGGTCCGGCCGGTCTTGTGAAAGAGATTGATGGAGCGCCGCACATCCGCCAGCGCGACTTCCTGCGGGGTGGTGACCATCAGAATCGCGCAATCCGGGATAGCCTGGGCAATGGCGATGGACGGATCCCCGGTTCCGGGAGGAAGATCAAACACGAGATAGTCGAGTTCACCCCAGTTCACCTGGTCGAGCAACTGGTTCACCATCTTGGCAACCAGCGGCCCCCGCCAGATGAATGCTTCATCCTGACCGCCAATCATGCCCATGGAAACAACCCGCAGACCGTATTTTTCAACGGGAACAATCATACCGTCCCGCTGGTCAAGGGCATCGGTAATGCCCAGCATCAGGGGGACGCTCGGGCCATAGACATCGACATCGAGGAGTCCGACCCGGTGCCCCTGCCGCGCCAGGGCCAGGGCCACGTTGACCGCGATGGTGGTCTTGCCCACACCGCCTTTGCCGCTGGCCACCGCCAGAAAGTGCTTTACCTTTGCAATCCCGCGCAGCGGAGCCCTGGGGAACATACGCTCGGCTTCCTCCCGGCTCAACGTCACTGTCTCCACCCGGACCGCCGCGACACCGGGCAGCGACCCCACGGCCCGTTCTATATCGGCGACCAGGACGCTTTTCAGCGGCGACCGTTCGCTTTTCATGCCCAGGGTGATGGTGACGGTGTCACCCTTGATGATAATGTTCCTGATCATGCCGATATCGACGAGGCTCTTTTTCAGCCTCGGATGCGCAACCGTCTGCAGAGCTTTCCTGACCTGATCATCATTCAGCATGCCTCTCCTCCTGATATGTGATACCCTGCTGTTTTCCCTGTTCGCTGAGTACCGCCGCCAGTGCTTTATCGCAAGTTGTTTCCCTGGTGAGCAGGATCTCAACCCCGGCATTGCCCAGAACAAAACCCGGGCCTTTGCCCGATTGATCCTGGCACGTTATCAATGCGTCGATGTCGTTTTCCACCAGCCAGTTGGCCACCTTGATTCCTTTTGCCTTTTCTTCCTTGAGATAAGGATTGGCCAGGACAAGCTCTTCGACCACACTGTCTCCGGACCGGTCCACCCGAAACAGCCGGAAAAAAGGCGTCTCTCCGAAATGGGCGGAAATGGTCTGTCGGTCCCCGGCAACGGGAACGGCGTAGGTGAGCTGTTTTTTCCGCTGGGGCTGGTAATGAATCAGGACCCGGTCAACCTGGGAAATTTCCAGCTTTATCCTGTTTTCCAGTTCATTGGCAACATGGTATCCCCGCTCCAGGTCCCCGACACCGAGGGTCAGGTCCAGTTCGACGAACTTGTAGCGGCCGGCGTTTCTGGCCCAGAGTTCATTGATCGCCAGCACCCGGGGATCGGCGTGGACCAGTTCGCGGATTTTGTTGAGGCTGGCGAAGTCCAGGGAGGCATCGAGCAGGACCCGGACAGAGTCGAGAAAAATGGTCAGGGCCGAGCGGACGATGAACAGCACCACGACAACCGCCGCGTACCGATCAAGGTCGAGGCCGGTGGCGCTGCCCGCCAGGGCGGCAAGGATCACCACCGAGGAGAGCACATCGGTGAAAATGTGCCGGGCGTCGGCCACCAGGCTGGGGGAGCCGGTCCGCAGGCCCTGGCGCAGTTCATACCGGGAAAAAAGCCAGGCAATGACGATGGTCGCGGCAATGCCGGCAAGGGCCAGGGGAATATGGGACGGCAGGGGCCGGTCCCTGCCGCTGAATACCTCCTGCACGATTTCATAGCCGACAAAGATGATCAGGACAGAGGTGCCGAGGGCGACCAGGTTTTCCACCTTGTACAGACCATAGGGGAAGGCGCGGGAAGAGCGTTTCGAGATCTTGATGCCGATCAGGATGATGATTGAGGAAAGGACATCGGTGAAGGAATGCAGGGCATCGGCCTTGACCGCCAGGCTGCCGGAAACAATGGAAATAGACGACTTGATGCCCACCAGGAGGAGGTTGACCAGTATGGACATCCAGGCTGTTTTTTCCGATGTTTCCATCATGCACCGTCCGGCTGCGTTCCCCTGGAGTCCTTCTCCTTCCTGCCCGGGAGGCCTCCGCATTGTTCCGGATTTCCGATCACGACTTTTCTCTGAACAAGCGAAAACACAAAGGCCTCCAAAGGAAACCATTGATTCCATGGAGGCCTGCACAGGGGCACATGCATACCTCTTGCATGGGATGCTTCATCTTTTGAAGAAGTGTTATAAATAAGACTAGCTTCTCATGGCAAATAATCAAGGGCCACAACGTCGGCCCGGCACGGACGGCGATCCGAGGAACGACGCTGCGTGTCTCCCGGCAAACGGAACGGGCAGCGCTCTCTCCTTCCCCCCTCCCTTGGCCACTTCTCGCCGAGCGCAGGAATTCATTTCGCAGAACCGGTGGTGCAAAGGTTTTCAATCTGCAGCCGGGACAGGGGAAAATTGCCGCACGGGAATTACCATTATCCATGAAAAGAAAATTTATAATGGTCTCGTATTGTGAATTTGTGATATAGTATTAAAGCAATATAATTATTTCCTCCATTTCCCGATCCAACGTTTTCCCGGCAGAAAAAAGTCCATGCCGTCCGCCGCAGAACACCAGCAAATCATCCTGGACAGCATCACCGACGGTGTTTTTACCGTGGACCTGGAATGGCGCATCAGCTCCTACAACAAGGCCGCGGAACGAATCACCGGCATATCCCGGGAAAAGGCCGTCGGCCGCCTGTGCAGCGATGTGCTGGGCGCCGATCTGTGCAGAAACGGCTGCGCCCTGCGCCAGACCCTGCGCACCGGGATACCTGTGCGCAACAAGTCCTTTTATGTGATCCGGGCCGACAACAAGCGCATTCCCATCAGCGTGACCTGCAATATTATCAAGGACTCCGAAGGAAAAATCATCGGCGGCGTGGAAACCTTCCGCGATTTGAGCCTTGTTCAGGAACTGCGCAAGGAACTCCTGAAGAAGCACTCCTTCGGCGACATCATCAGCAAGAATGTTGCCATGGCGAACATCTTTTCGATTCTGCCCCAGATCGCGGAAAGCGACAGCACGGTGATGATCCAGGGCGCCAGCGGGACGGGAAAAGAGCTGTTTGCCAGGGCCATTCATAACAGCAGCACCAGGCGATCCGGTCCTTTTGTGGCCGTGAACTGCGGCGCCCTGCCGGAAACTCTGTGCGAGTCGGAACTGTTCGGCTACAAGGCCGGCGCTTTCACCGATGCCCGGAAAGACAAGCCGGGCCGGTTTGCCATGGCCCAGAACGGAACGATTTTCCTGGATGAAATCGGCGACATCTCGCCGGCCGTTCAGGTGCGGCTCCTTCGTGTCCTGGAATCACGGGTCTACGAACCCCTCGGCTCTACCCTGAGGATTACCCGTATTTTTTTCTGGACACAGGGGTTTGCGCAGTGTATATTCCGCTCATGATTACCGTGGGCGGCAAAATATTTTCGGAGGAGATTC
>JALHJD010000482.1 GCA_022837185.1 Desulfobacteraceae bacterium | reverse complement strand
GACAGGCTTTCGAGCGGGTCGTCCTCCCACATCAGCTGGTCCGCGTTCTCCGGCAGATAGTCGAAGACTTCCGGCTTGAGAACGAAGAAGCCGCCGTTGATCCAGCCGCCGTCGCCCAGCGTCTTTTCCTTGAAGCTGGAGACGCGCGCGTCGTCTTCGAGGCCCAAAAGGCCGAATCTTCCGGCCGGCTGAACGGCGGTGACGGTGGCGATTTTGCCGTGGCTGTGATGATAGTCGATCAATGCTCCGAGGTTGACGTCCGCCAAGCCGTCTCCGTAAGTGAGCAGAAATTCCTCGCTGCCGATGTGCGGCCGGGCGCGCTTGAGGCGGCCGGCCGTTCGGGTCTGCACGCCCGTGTCCACGAGCGTCACGCGGAATTTTTCCGTGTTGGACCGGTGGACCTCGAAACTGTTCGTGAGGAGGTTGACGGTGACGTCCGAGTTGTAAACGTAGTAGTTGAGAAAGTATTCCTTGATCAGATAGCTCTTGTAGCCGACGCAGATGACGAAGTCGCTGAACCCCTGGGCTTCGTAAATTTTCATCAGGTGCCACAAAATGGGTTTTTCCCCGATTTCAATCATGGGTTTCGGCTTGAGATAGGACTCTTCCGAAATCCGCGTGCCGATGCCGCCGGCAAAGATGACGACTTTCATGGGGGACATGGACCTCCTTTCCTGCTTTCGGGCCGTTGCCGGCCGCAAGGAGTATCGCAACATCAATGCCAATCTGCCGCGCCCGGCGGTTGAAATCCGAACTATCCGTCATCTTTGGTTTATTGGCGCAAAGGATTTCTCCGGCGCGATGGGCGGCCGCGGAATGGGCCGGTCAATATCTTGACGAAATTGCCGGGAAGGGGGAGGGCAATCGTCAAATAACCGGCAATTTTTTCCGGCCGCAGCCGCTGGCGAGGGGATTCCCGGATGATCGGGGATGGATAAAAAAGAAGCAGGGCGCGACAGACGAGCTGCCGCGCCCAGTTGGCTTTCTTCGGGATTATTTCTGCTTTTTGGCCTTGGAGAGGATATCGCCCAGTGTGCCCATGGTTTTGGGCGCCTTGGGCAGGTAGCTTTTGTAGTCGTCTCCTTCCTGCGTGACGCTTTTCTTCTCTTCGTCGGTTTCCGCCATCATCAGGGAAATTTTCTTGCTGTCGCGGTCGATT
>JALHJD010000481.1 GCA_022837185.1 Desulfobacteraceae bacterium | reverse complement strand
TATCTCCATCATCAAAAGTAATATTACAGCAATTACGCAATTCTTTTCCCTCATAATAATAATCTTCTATATCTTCCAGAAAAACTAAATTATAGATATTTTTGAGTAAAAGAAAAACCCTTTCCATCCACTTGCTACCCCAAACTTTATGGAAATTAATAATCATATTAGGAAATAATTTCATTTCGTTGGCTTCAATTTTATATTATGTAATTACAGTTCTAAAGAGTTAAAAGCTTTTTGTAGATCTATGGGTTTATACTATCATCAACTAATAAACACCCACTTTAGTAGACTTTATCCCAATAATCTTTAATTGTAGAAAAGCTTTTCACAACTGGATATTTAATATAGTAAGAATGATATTCAAATTCCTGTCGTTTATTCTCCATCTACAAATTATGCTTTCAATTGACATCACTAAGCATTATCCCTCAGATTTTGTTCTTTCATTTATAATTTGTGTTCCTAATAATCCAGTATCATTTATATATGTACTTAAATCCCTCATCCAGATCTGCCAAATCTAAATATGGGTAAATCTTCTACAAATTGAAAATTAAATCTTTGGAATAAATATTACCAACAGAAAATTATTCCAACTATCTCTTTCTGTAAGCAAGAACTTAGTTATTAGAAAAAAGTGCTATATATTGATAGATCACAATTCTGCTTATTTGTCTTGCTACAAAAAGGTGAGTTATATAATAGTGTAAGACTATTTTTCTTAGCCTCTCTGCTTTTTTAATCCCAAATGATGTAAGATTTTCTTTAATTTTATATTCTTAACTTGACTAATAGGTGATTTTCCTCTAAAAAATAAAAAACTAATTATTGAATATATCTTCCTTTCATAAAAGAGATAGGGAGCCCACAATTTATTTAAAAATGGATTATTGCTTAAATTGCTTGGTTTAATATTATCATTCAAGGGAACAATTTTATTATTAATTATGGAAATTTTATGGGGATTAATAGAAATTAAATTTTTGGAAAATTGGGCGGAAATAATCAGTCCCTCGTAATTCCTTCTTCTATCTAGATATATTTGTCTATTTTCAAATGTAAGGTCGGAAAAACAAAAATTCCCTAAACTATAGAAAATATATTTTCCTTGGTAAATTTCATAGGGCTGGATTGTATGAGAATGGTGACCAATAAT
>JALHJD010000137.1 GCA_022837185.1 Desulfobacteraceae bacterium | reverse complement strand
CGCGCCAACTATTCTGTTCATTTTTTTTCTCCTTTTTTTTGACCATTCCCTTCCGGACCAACGGGTGCCCGTTCATCTCCCGGCGGCCGGAGACAAATACGGCAATGAATGGTAATTCATTATTCATTCGGTTTTTCTATGTCAATGAAAATATTATATTTAGTTGTTAAGAATAATCAGTTCCAGGATCAATTCCAAGCGGCCGCCGCCCTTGTCCAAGCCATGCGTGCTGCCCCTTCCCGGGAGAACATTGCGGCTCGACCCTTGACAAACCTGGGCCGGGGATGAAGAGAGCACCCCGGAGGAATTCCCGCCAACAAAGGAAAAGAGAAAAAACCGGATCCGTAAATACAACTTGAATTCCCGGAGAAAATTGACTACGTGGCTTCATCATGATGGTCCCTCCCCCAGGAGGTGGCGGCAATATCAGTCCGGCAGGCAAAAATGGAACGTGTCCTCCCTTTTCTCTTCCTTCTGGCGGCAGGCAACATCCTGCGCCGGATCCCGCTCTTTCCAGCCGATACGGACAGGAGCCTCAACCTGTACGTGATCTATGTCGCCCTGCCGGCGCTGATTCTTGTGCAGGCGCCGAAGCTGGCCTTCACCACCGAGCTCCTGGCGCCGGTTCTGATGGCCTGGCTGGCGGTGCTTTGTTCCTCGCTTCTGGTTTTCGGGGTCTCCAGACTGTGCGCCTGGCCCCGGGCCATCACCGGCTCTCTGCTGCTGATGGTTCCCCTCGGCAACACCGCCTTTCTCGGCATCCCCATGGTGGAGCTTTTCTACGGCGGGTCCGGGCTGACCTATGCCATCCTCTATGACCAGTTCGGCTCCTTTCTTGCCCTGTCAACGTACGGCGCCGTGATTCTTGCGCTGTACAGCGACGGCAAGAGGCCGACCCCGGGGAGAATTGCGGCACGGATCGTGCTTTTTCCGCCTTTCATTGCCCTGGCGGCGGCCCTTGTGCTGCGCGGCGCTTCATATCCTCCCTGGGCGGCAATGCTGCTGCAGATGACGGCCGATTCCCTGGTGCCGGTGGTCATGGTGGCCATAGGATTCCAGCTCCGGCTCCGCATGGTGTCCGCCGAACGGCTGCCCCTGCTCTTCGGCCTGACGGCAAGGCTGCTGCTGACGCCGCTGCTCTTCATTGCCGCATGCATGCTCCTTGGCCTGACCGGGTCTGCGATCCAGGTATCCCTGTTTGAAACAGCGATGCCGCCCATGGTGGCGGCCGGAGCGCTTGCCTCCATGGCCGGGCTCAGTCCCCGCCTTTCCTCGGCCATGGTCGGCTACGGCATCCTGGCGTCTTTCATGACACTGCCGCTCCTGTACCGGCTGATCGCCTTCCTGGACTGATCGCTTTTCCCAAAGGGTGCCGAATCATTTTGCGCCGGGCCGGGAGAAGGGTATAATGATCGACATGGACGTCATCAGCACCCACCTCAATGCGGATTTTGACGCGCTTGCCTCCATGGTTGCCGCCAAAAGGCTGTATCCACAGGCCGAACTGGTGTTTTCCGGGTCCCAGGAAAAAGTCGTGCGCGATTACCTGGCCCAGGAATTCCGTCATATCTATGCCTTCAAGCGGCTGAAAAATATTAACCTGGAAAATGTCGGGCGGTTGATCGTGGTCGATACGCGGCAGCCCAACCGGATCGGCAAGCTGCAGGAATGCCTGAATAATCCGGGGATCGAGCTCCATATCTACGACCATCATCCCTCGACGGCCGGTGACCTGACCGGCGATCTGGAGGTTATTGAACTGGTCGGTTCGACCTCGACCATCTTTGTCCGTCTTTTTCAGGAACGGCAGATCGAGCCTTCCCCGGAGGAAGCCACCCTTCTTGCCCTCGGCATTTACGAGGATACGGGAAACTTCCTGCATGCATCCACGACCGGCGCCGACCTCCAGGCCGCCTCATGGCTGCTCCAGCACGGGGCGAATCTCGACATCGTCAGCCAGTTCATCTCCCAGGACCTTTCCGCCCGGCAGATCGGCCTGTTGAACAACCTGCTGAAGAACGCGACGACCTATACGATCCAGTCCATTGAGATCGTCGTCACCAAGCTGACCCTCCAGGAATACGAGGACAGTTTCGCCGTCATCCTCCACCGGCTCATGGTCATGGAAAACCTTGATGTGCTGTTCGGCCTGATCTGTATGGGCGAGCGCACCTATCTCATCGCCCGCAGCCGGATTCCGGAGGTCAACGTCGGCATCATCGCCAGGGATTTCGGCGGCGGCGGCCATGCTTCGGCGGCGGCGGCGACCATCAGGGACATGACCCTGATCGAGGCCGAGGAGAAGCTGGTCCACCTCCTGCACCGCTACATCCGGCCCCGGGCAATTGCGGCCGAGATCATGTCCTCCCCGGTTATCACAGTGACCCCCGATGTCTCCATCAATATGGCCCACGACCTGCTGACCCGCTACAACATCACCGTGCTGCCGGTCGTCTCTCCCGAGCAGGACAATGAAGAGGAGGATCAGCCGCCTGCCATTCTCGGCCTGATATCCAGGCGGGTGGTGGAAAAGGCCATTTTTCACAAGCTCGGCTACCTGCCGGTCAGCGACTATATGACCACCGAGATCGCCACCCTGCCGACCACGGCAACACTGGCCGATATCCAGGAACTGATCATCGGCCACCGGCAGCGGCTCATTCCGGTGGTGGAAAAGGACAGGATCGTCGGCGTCATTACCCGCACCGATCTCCTCAACCTGCTGGTCAACGATCCGGCTCACCTGCCGCGCAACCTCCTCCACGAGGAGGAGCAGCCGTCCACCACCAGGACGCGCAACCTGACGACCCTGATGGCCGACCATCTTGACCGCGACATCATGGTCCTGCTCCGGCGGGCAGGGGAGGTGGCGGAACGGCTGAAGTACCATGCCTACGTGGTGGGCGGTTTCGTCCGGGACCTGCTCCTGCACATCAGAAACCTTGACCTGGACATCGTCATTGAAGGCAACGGCATCCATTTTGCCAAGGAACTGGCTGCCGAGCTGCAGGCAGCGGTCAGAACCCACAGGAAGTTCGCGACGGCGACGGTCATTCTCAGGGACGGCACGCGGATCGACGTGGCCACGGCCAGGCTGGAATATTACGAGTATCCGGCGGCGATCCCGACGGTGGAGCTTTCTTCCATCAAGCTTGATCTCTACCGCCGAGATTTTACCGTCAACGCCATGGCGATCCACCTCAATCCCGACCGTTTCGGGACCCTGGTCGATTTTTTCAACAGCCAGAACGATTTGAAAAAACAACGGATCAGCGTGCTGCACAACCTGAGTTTTGTCGAGGATCCGGCCAGAATTTTCCGGGCCATCCGCTTTGAGCAGCGTCTCGATTTCCGCATCGCCAAGCACACCGAGAAGCTGCTCAAGAATGCCGTGCAGATGCGGCTCTTCGACCGTTTCTCTCCCCAGCGCTTCTTCAACGAGCTCCGCCTGATCCTGTCGGAGGATGATCCGCTTCCGGCCCTCCGGCGCATGGCCGATTTCGACCTGTTCCAGTTCCTGTGGCCGGACCTCAAGCCGAATCTCCGCATCGACAGGCGTTTCGTTCATGTGCTGACCCAGGCCACCAGGGCGGTTTCCTGGTTCAAACTCCTGTATCTCGATGAATCTCTGGACCAGTGGATGGTCTACCTGCTCGGCATAATGAGCCGTTCCGGAGCAAGGGAGCTTATCCAGTTCTGCCGGCGCTTCGAACTGCCGGAAAAGATCGAAAAAAAACTGGTCCGCCAGAAGACGGAGGCGGACCGGATCGCCCTCGATATGCTGCATCGGCCCTATATGAAGCCCAGTGAAATATACTGGCTGCTCCAGGATCTGGATAATGAGGGGCTGCTCTATCTTATGTCCATTGCCCGCAAAAAGCAGATCCAGAAGGCGGTCTCCCAGTATGTGACCAGACTGGACAGCGAGGAGCCCCTGCTCAGGGGGAGCGACCTGCAGCGCCTGGGATACAGGCCCGGGCCGAATTTCCGGACCATGCTCAATCATGTCATCGAGGCCCAGTTGAACGGTGAGATAAGGAGCCATGACGAGGCGGTGCGGCTGATTCTTGATCACTATCCACTTCGTCAGGCGAGAAAAAATAAAGGGGAACGGGATGGGCGTGGAACCGGAACAGGAAAGTAGGGCAATGAATGGACCGGGGCCGCAGATAAGGCGGCTGATGCCGGTTCCCTTTTTTTTTCTCTTCCTGACCCTGATTTTTCTCCCCGTCCATGGCGCGGAACCGGTCATTCGCGAAGACTTTGCCAGCCTGGACGATTGGGAGCCCGTTACCTTTCCAAAAATTGACAAACATACCCGGTACGCGATCCGCAAAACAGGGGACGGCACCATCCTGGAAGCCAGGAGCAGCGCCTCGGCGTCCGGCATCCGCCACCGGCAGGAATTCGATGTCTACAGCTATCCCGTGGTCAAATGGCGCTGGAAAGTGGACAACGTCTACCAGAAGGGGGATGTGGAGCGGAAGTCCGGCGATGATTATCCGCTGCGGGTGTACATCATGTTCAAGTACGATCCGGCGGCGGCGACATTGGGCGAAAAGCTGCAGTACGGTATTGCCAAAGTCGTGTACGGTGCATATCCTCCCCAGAGCAGCCTGAATTATGTCTGGGCCAGCAAACCCCATTCCGAGAGCATATATCCCAGTTCCTATACCGACCGGGCCCGGCTGATCATCCTCCGTTCAGGAGAAGAGGAGAAGGGTACATGGGTCGAGGAGGAGGTGCACATCATCGAGGATTATGAAAAAGCTTTCGGGGGCAAGCCGCCCGCAACCGCCTCGCTGGCGATAATGAACGATTCCGACGATACCGGCGAGGCGGCAGTCTCCTTTATGGATTATATATATGTTGTCGGACAGGAAGAATAATACACATGGATATGCAACATCTTCTTCAGCAGCTCATCATCCTGGCCCCGCCGTTTCTCTTCGCGCTGACGTTTCATGAGCTGGCCCACGGGTATGTGGCCTGGAACCTCGGCGACCCCACGGCCAGAAATGCCGGGCGGCTGACCATGAACCCGCTCAAGCACCTCGACCCGCTGGGGGTGCTGGCCTTTATCATCATGAAGATCGGCTGGGCCAAACCGGTGCCGGTCAATCCCGTCTATTTCAGGGACCCGCGCAAGGGCATGCTGCTGGTCGCCCTGGCCGGCCCGGGTGCCAACATGGTCCTGGCGGTGGCCAGCGCCCTGCTGGTGAAGCTGTTGCTGATGTTTCCCTTCCTGCCGATGTTCGTCCTCATGCCCGTGGCGCAGATGCTGGCGGCCAGCGTCTGGATCAACGTCATGCTGGCGGTGTTCAACATCCTGCCGATTCCGCCCCTGGACGGCTCGAAGATCCTCATGGGCATTCTGCCGCCGGACATGGCCAGGAGCTACGAAAAGCTGGAGCCCTTCGGCTTTATTCTGCTGCTGGTGCTGTTTTACCTCGGCATTATCTCCAAGGTGATCATGCCGATTATCCGCTTTGCCAATACCCTGCTGCTGGGCTGAGGATAATGGGCCTTGCGCATCCTTGGTTTTTTCTCTATTATGCCGGCGGACAAACGCCGTCCGCCCTGCGCCCGTAGCTCAGCCGGATAGAGCATCGGACTTCGAATCCGAGGGCCGGGGGTTCGAATCCCTCCGGGCGCGCCACACATCATTTGTCAGTGCTGTCCGTGGATGCGGACGACCGCACCGGCATCGGGATTCCGGGGATGCTTTGTTCTCGGGAACGACCATCCCCCCGGGCTGAAAGCCGGGCTTGATTCACTTTCCTCTTGTGCATTCCGTTCCCTGTTGTTCCAGCGGGTGAATTTTTTCCTCGGGCCATGAATTTGTGCCTGGCTTGCGACAGTGCCTTTTTTCAGACTCGGGCATCCGTTTTCGCGGTGACAGTAGGAAATGGAGCAAATTTGTGTATAATAAAGCATGAGGAGCTGAGTTCCGATGTATCGGGCTCTCCCATCCCTTCCTTTCCACGACGAGTAAAAGGCTCTCTCCGGATGAACCAGGAGCCGATGATCCGGAGTAGAGAGTCGGGACCTTTTATATACAGGCAACCGGTCACCCATGGAGATAAAAAACAGGACATTGTTTCTTGTCAGTCTGGTCATCCTGTTTGCGTGCGGCTTTCTGTTCAGCGAGGGAATCAGCCATTACAACAAAGCCATCGACAACGCCATCCGGGAGCGGGAAAAGCTCATAGACAGCATCAGCAACGACATCAAAAAATATTCGTTCGATCCGTACCGTTATAAAGTCAACCGTTTTGTCCGCTATTTCGACGAGGCCACGCAGGCATTCGCCGACAGGGACAGGGAACGGTTGTACGAACTCTGCGCGCCCCTGTTCCAGGAATTCAAGGAGGAAAATGAATTCTTCCATGCCTTTGTCTTCACCCTGCCCGACAACACGGTGTTTCTCAGGGTGCAGAGACCGGAACATTTCGGAGACCACATAGGCGGGTTGCGGCCCATGGTTGCCGCCGTGCATGCCGAAAGCAAGCAGTTGTCCGGTTTCGATGTCTGTCCCCACGGTGTCATTTTCTGGGCGAGCGAGCCGGTATACCATGAGGGGCAACACATCGGCGCGGTTGAATTCGGCATTGATGCGGGACTGCTGGTGCAATCATTGACCGAAAGCCTGAACAGCGACGTGACGCTCCTGGTCAAAGCCAAAGAATGGCAAAAGGCCAAGCTGGTGGCAGAGGGATTTCAGGAACACGGCCAGTATGTTCTCATGACCGGCGGCAGCGGGCTTTTTGAAAGTATCGCCGAAAGGCTTGATCTGAGCAGGCTGGAAGAGGACCAGGAAGTCCTGGTCGACGACCGGCTGCATATCCTGCACAGCTGCAGCCTGCTCAATGATTTCAAAGGCGGGGCCATCGGCAGGGTGCTCATGCTCCAGGATGTTTCCGAACAGGTGGATCAGAAAAGAGCTTTTATTGTTCATTCCTTATTTCTGACCCTGTGCGTCCTGATTATCGCGATCATTATTCTGTATTACAGCTTCGGCACCATCATCGGCAGACTCGAGAATTATGCCAGGGAAAACAAAAAAGCCAGGGAAGAGCTGCAGAAGGCCCATGACCGGCTGGAAGACCGGGTCATGGAGAGAACCGTCGAGCTCGCCAAGGCCAATGCCAGGCTGGAGGATGAAATCATGATCCGGAGCCGGGCGGAAAACAGGGCGGAAGAGCAGCGGAAATTTCTTGAGTTGATCATCGACTCCATGACCAACCCCTTTTACGTCCTCGATGCGGAAACATTTTCAATAGTCATGGCCAACAAGGCCGCCTGTGAGCTGACCGGGGTGCAATCCTTTCAGGGCATGACCTGCCACCGGATGACCCATCACTGCGGCGAACCCTGTTCGGGCGGGGAACACCCCTGCCCGTTGGCGGAAGTGAAGCGGACCGGGAAGCCGGTCCGGGTTGAGCATGTCCATTATGACCAGGAGAACAGGAAAAGGTATATGGAAATTTACGCCTATCCCGTTTTCGACAAGGACGGCAGGGTTGTCCAGCTTATCGAACACGCCGTTGATGTCAGCGAGCGGAAGGATTCCGGACAGGAAAAGGAATAA
>JALHJD010000136.1 GCA_022837185.1 Desulfobacteraceae bacterium | reverse complement strand
CAGCTTTTCGTATGCCGCCGCCCCGGGACAGCCGCGATCATACTCCAGGATGGTCTTGCCATGGCTTGGACTCTCGCTGAGCCGTACATTGCGGGGGATGACCGTTTGAAAGACCTGTTCGCCGAAATGGTTCTTTATTTCCGCGGCCACCTGATAGGTCAATCGGTTGCGCCGATCAAACATGGTCAGCAGCAGACCTTCTATATAGAGTCCCGGGTTTAGGTTTCTCTTTACTTTTCTAATTGTTTCAATAAGTTGTGCAAGCCCTTCAAGGGCGAAGTATTCGCACTGCATGGGGATCAGCACCGAGTCGGCGGCGGTCAGGCTGTTGATGGTCAGCAGGCCCAGGGAAGGCGGGCAGTCAATGATGATAAAGTGAAAGCGGTCACGGACGGGGCGCAGGATCTTTCGTAAAATTTTTTCTCGCTCTTTCAGGGAGATAAGTTCCACCTCAACCCCCACCAGGTCGATGGAGGAGGGCAGGATCATCAGGGATGGGATGCCTGTTTCGCGGAGGCATCCCGCCACCGGTTGATTGTCCATGAAACAGTGATAGAGTTGCGAGCCGTTGTCCGCTTTCCCTGCCCCGACACCGCTGGAGGCATTCCCCTGTGGGTCGGCGTCGACCAGGAGAACCTTCTTTCCTTTGACCGCCAGGGCCGCGGCCAGGTTCATGGCGGTTGTTGTTTTGCCTACGCCGCCCTTCTGGTTCGCCAGGGCAATGATTTTGGCGTCGATTTTCTTTGTCATGCTCCACCTTCTTTTGTTGCTTCAATGAAAAAAAGTATACTATACTCTGTGTCGACGGAGAACAGTTTTTCAATGTTTCACGTGAAACATTTCAGTTTTTATGGGGAAGACAAATGTTTGCATCCGAGGTGCTGGTCATTGGGAGCGGTGTCGCCGGGCTCTCCTTTGCCCTGAAGGTAGCTTCCTTTGCCACGGTGACCCTGGTGACCAAAAAAGCCTGTGCGGACACGGCGACGAATCTTGCCCAGGGGGGGATAGCCGCGGTTCTCTCCGCGGAGGACAGCCTTGATGCCCATGTCCGCGACACACTGCTGTCGGGAGACGGCCTCTGCCATGAAGATGTGGTGCGGCTGGTTGTCGCCAAGGGACCAGACCGGGTTCATGAGTTGATGGATTTCGGCGTCCGGTTCCAGAAGGGGGAGGCCGGGACAGGACTTGACTTGGGCATGGAGGGAGGGCATTCGTGCCGACGGGTGGCCCACGCCTATGATTTAACCGGGAGGGAGATAGAGAGTGCCCTGTTGCAGCAGGTGGAAGGCCATGCCTCAATCGATGTGCTGGAAAATCATCTGGCCATTGATCTCCTCCTGGAATCAAAGATAAACGGCCGGTCAGGAAACAAAACGGATCGATGTCTGGGTGCGTATGTCCTGAACCGGGAAACCGGGGAAGTTGAGGTGCGGACGGCCAGGATAACGGTTCTTTGCACGGGGGGATGCGGCAAGGTCTACCTGTATACGACCAATCCGGATATAGCCACCGGGGATGGCCTGGCGATGGCGTTCCGGGCCGGGGCCAAGGTGGCAAACCTCGAATTCGTGCAGTTCCATCCGACCTGTTTTTATAACCCGCAGGCCAAGAACTTTCTCATATCAGAAGCGGTTCGCGGTGAAGGGGGGGTTCTGGTTGACGCCAGCGGGACACCCTTCATGCATAAATATGATCCCCGCGGTGACCTGGCGACCCGGGATGCCGTTGCCCGGGGGATCGATGCAGAAATGAAGCAAAGCGGGGCCGATTGCGTGTATGTGGATATCTCCCACCGGGAACCGGATTTTGTCCGCAAACGGTTTCCCACCATCTACAGGACATGTAAACAGTATGGGGTCGACATGACCCATGAACCGATTCCCGTCGTCCCGGCCGCCCATTATATGTGCGGCGGCATCCAGGTCGATACGTGGGGCAGGGCATCCATTGACTGTCTGCTTGCCCTGGGGGAAACGGCCTGTACCGGCCTGCACGGCGCCAACCGGCTGGCGAGCAATTCACTGCTCGAGGCGGTTGTTTTTGCCCACAGGGCCGCGATCTGGGTGAAGGACAACTGGCCCGACATCCAACGCCTGCCGGACAAGCCGGTGGTGCCGTGGCGAATCGGCAAAGCCCGACCCATCGAGGAAAATGTCCTGATCAGTCATAACTGGGACCAGATCAGGCGGCTGATGTGGAACTATGTGGGAATCGTTCGGCGGGAAAAGAGGCTGCAACTGGTCCGCCGCCGCCTCGCCCCCATTCTCCAGGAGATTCGCGAGCATTTTTATGATTATCTGCCCACTGCCGATATCGTCGAATTGCGGAATATCGCGGTGGTCGCGACATTGATCATCAAGTGCGCCTCCTGCCGGAAGGAATCGCGAGGGCTGCACTACATCGTCGATTATCCGGAACACGATGATGTGCATTTCAAAAAGGATACGGTCGTTGATAAGTTCGATGCCTGATCGGACTCCGGGTCAACGGCGGCGCAACCGCTGACCCGGAGCGAACCGGTTACCTGCCGAACAACCCCTTGATCATCTCCATGCCCTGCTGCATGGTTTGATCCAGATTTGCCGGTTGCTGCTCTGCCGGTGCTCCTTCATCGGGAACACTTTCCCGATCCGGAAAGACAGGGGAGGACTGTTCCTCGTCTCCGCCAACCTCTCCGGACAACCGGGCTCCGAAATTCTCCGCCCCGTCAGGTTCCTTGAGGTTGCTGATGATGTCGGCGATCATCAGCCGAGCGGCTTCATCCGCTTCCGGGTCATGGACCGGGGTAATGCCGGCCGGCGGAGCAAAAGCGGTTTCCGGCGGCGGAGTGGTGTCAATCGCCGTTGCCGCGGTTTTTCCTTTCATTCCCATGAGGTTGAATTCGGAGAGCAGGGGGATGTCGGTATTGTGGATGAGGCTGACCGTTGTTCCCATCATCGTGGTCCGGTCGCATTCATATCCAAGGATGGTCGTTGCCCGGGGAACGATTTCACCCTGAAAACCCTTGACCATTGACATGCCGAACTCTTCGGCGTTTTTGCGGACATTCTCCTGTTCCGCCGGAGTCAGACGATTATATTCCTCCTGATATATCCGGGCGGGATTGATCGTCTTCGTCCCTGTCTGTTCCTCCAGGTCAAAGGAATAGTGCCAGTCCGGGTCGGTCAGTTCGATCCGTCGACTGGTGGTGGTTATGCCGAGCATCCTGCCGGTTCCTTCATGATGCAGAGCCCGATACCGGCCATAATCCTTGATATACAGGGTTTCGGTGCCTGTCTCCATGCCGGTGATTGCATAGCTGATGGTGGCGGATTGAAAGGGAAGCTTCTTTTCCCAGGGGTTGTCGCCGGCCAACGCCGGGCCGGAGCAGACAAGGAGCAGAAAGAAGAACAGAACAAAAGACCGAACAGAGAACAGTTTCATAACGCTACTCCTTCAAAGCACTAATGGTTGACGATTGGTGCAGAGGTGCGGAATGACAGAAAATATCGGCCCGGCGGGAACCTCCGAATTACATTTCGATCAACTGGGTAAAAAGGTTTCCCGCCGCCCTGATCTTGTCGCCATTGCCGATCGTTGCCCGAAACCCCTGACTGGAAAGGTTGTCAAAACAGGGGGCAAAGCCGCGTAATTTTTCAGGGTCGCTTTCCAGGGCCTGCTGAATAATATGTTGCTTAAGTTCTATAGTTATTCCGGATAGATATTCGTTCCTTGCCGTTGCTCCGCGGGCAGCCGGTGCCAGGTGCGGATCCAGGGAGCCGTAGGTGCCGATGATGAGCTGCTCCAGGGATTGCGCAGAAAGTTCGAGCCGTTCGATATGATTGCGGAGTTGTTCATAGGTACGATAGGTGCGGAAAATATGGGGGTCACGGTAGCTGACCAGGGCGATGTTGCCGGTTATATGGTTGAACTGGACGAAACAGCCGTAGGCGCCGCCCATCTGCCGGACGGTGTTCCACAGGTAATCACGGGATATCCAGGTCTTCAGCACCTCGAAACTGCCGTTGTACTGATCCGGGGAGTCAAACAGTTTGCAGCCCAGCACGTTGTACATCACTTCCGAGGAGGTACAGAGACCCTGGGCGGGGGCAAAGGTTTGAAAAACAGGTTCGACAGGGGTATAGGGACGATCGCTCAGACTGTCGGTGACGCCGCCGGCCTGGGTTTGAAACCTGGCGATATCCTCGGCGCTGCCGGTTATCGTGACGATCAGGGCTTGCCGGCACAGCAGGAGAGACCGGAGCCGCTCCAGCCCGGCCAGAAAATCAGACTCGAGCCGGTCGTAATTGTGCGCCAGCTCCTTGAGCTGCAGGTAGGCGGTCGCGCCGCTGACATATTCGTTGTACTGCCCGGAAGGACTGAGCTGGGCAAATACTCGCGAGGCCGCCAGCGAGTACCCTTCGCTGTGGACGGAGTGTTCGGCCCAGGCAAATTCCCGCAGAACTATTTCCTTGATGCGCCGCCGGTTCTTCAGGGAAACGCTGGAAAACACTTCTTCAACCAGCTCCAGGGCACGGTCAAGAAAAGAACTGAGCGCTTTTAAATGAAACCAGGCAATGGGCCGGCAGGGTCCATGGGGATCATCCCGATGCAAATAGGTGCTGAAGGAATTGTTGAAGCCCCCGGTATACATGCCCAGTTCACGGGCAAATTGAATGTAGTCCTTGGTCTCGGTGCCGATTTCGGTGATTATGGTTCCGAAGAGGTCCAGCCAGGGAAGGAGGCCGACCGGCACCATTGAACAGTCGAAGCCGAAATCCAGGTAGACGATGGCATTGGTGGGCAGTTCGTTGACCAGCAACAAGGCGGAGCCAAGCTGTTCCGGGCGGACATGGTGATAAGAGGGTTTGGGGTTGAGATCGCCGATTTTGAGCCTGGGCAGCAGGTTGAGTGTTTCAGGGGCATTGGGGCGGTTCTGCAGCTCGCTGAGCTGGTTGGTCCGGAACACGAGCTGCTCCTTTTCATCCGGGGCGAGACTGTCCTCATAGGCGGAAAGCCGCTGCTTCTCCTCCAGGATGGCGGCGGCCTGTTTTTCCGGGTCTGGCCGGAGGATGATCTCGACGGTGGATGGGTTGTCCAGGAGATGGGCCGAAATCAGCTGCTCAAAATAACCTTGGTCAAGGGCCAGGGAACGGATTTTCCGCAATAATTTTTCAAAACGGAGGGCGTCGAAGGGGTCCATGTCGTGTTTTATCGCGGGCAGGGCCTTGCTGATCAGGTCGAGTCCCCGCTGCGCCTTGGTCAACTCTTCCCGCATGCCGAATTCGAACTTGTTCAGCTCCGAAAGAATGAGGTCGCGGCCCAGGCCCTCGGCAACGACCCGGGCGAGGGTCTCGGCGTACACCTCTCTGAAGCGCTCACGGTGGTGCGGTTCACTGCCGATGAGGTACGTCATCATAATGGAGGTGGGACAGGTGTTGGCGAGGAAAATGCCGCCGAAGTCTTTGCACAGGCCCGCCTCGAGAACGGCTTTTTTCAAGGGCGAGGCATCGGAATTGTAGAGAATCTGGGCAATGATCTGAAAGGCGGTATTGCGCTGCCGGTCAAAGATGTCGCCGACGGCCGAACTGACGGCGAGAAAAGTCTTGCCGGCCAGCCCGGTGCCTTTTTGCACGCCATAGGTGTCCTCGATGAGGCAGGGTTGCCTGATCAGGCTGCCGTCGTTGATCCGGGGCCTGGGAACCGGCTCATCGACGGCGGCAAGGAAACGGTCCTGGACAAAAGCAAGTTCCTCGGCCAGATCGGCGTCTCCATAAAAAAAGAACGTCGCGTTGGAGGGATGGTAAAAACGGCGATGGAAAGCGACAAACTGTTCGTAGGTTAAATCGGGAATCCGCCGGGGATCGCCGCCTGATTCATGGGCGTAGGTGGAGCCGGGCATCAGGCCGCTGAAGGTGTGGTGAAATATCGCCCGGATCGGATCGGAAAACGCTCCTTTCATTTCATTGAACACCACTCCCTGGTATTCGATGGGTTGATCAGGGCTTTCCTTGTGATAGTGCCATCCTTCCTGCTCAAAGGTCGCGGGGAGCAGCAGGGGCTGAAAAACCACGTCGCAGTACACGTCCATGATGTTGAAATATTCCTGGAGGTTGCGGGTGGCAAAGGGATAGAAGGTCGTGTCCGAGCCGGTCATGGCGTTGAGGAAGGTCATGATCCCCCCTTTATGGATCTCGCCGAATACGTCCTTGACCGGGTATTTTTTTGATCCCATCAGCACGCAATGTTCGAGAATATGGGCAACCCCGGTTGAATCTTCGGGCAGGGTCTGGAACGCGACGCAGAAGGTCTTGTTGGGATCGCTGTTTTTGATCGCCAGCACAGGGGCGCCGAGCTTTTCGTGGGTGAAAAGCAGGACGGTTGAATCAATTTCAGCAATCTTTTCAATGCGTTGCAGAAGAAAACCGCTGTAGGTCGAACCGATGTGAAAGTCTGTCATGTGCTTACCCATAGAGGAATTAAAGGTTGTCCCGCGAGTCCAGTATGACGGTGACCGGTCCGTTGTTCACCAGACGGACATCCATGCGGGCCTGGAATTCTCCTGTGGCCGTCCGGACACCATGGCGGCCGACCGCTTCGATCAAGAGCTGGTAGAGTGAACTGGCCGCCTCCGGCGTCGCCGCGGCGGCCCACGATGGCCTTCGGCCTTTGCGGCAGTCAGCCAGCAGGGTAAACTGGGAAACAATCAGCATTTCCCCTTGTGTATCAAGCAGCGAAAGGTTCATGCGGCCGCCGCCGTCATCGAAAATTCTGAGATGGACCAGTTTGTCGGCCATCCATTGCGCGTCACCGGGGTCGTCATCGCGATGGACGCCCAGGAGGACCACCAACCCGTGGCCGATGGCGCCGGAGACGCGGCCGTTGATGCTGACCTCCGCCCCGCTCACCCGTTGAACGACCGCTCGCATGGATTCGCTGCCAATATGATAGAATGTATAGCCGGGTGCAGCCGACCACCGTCTCCGGGAGGGGGCCGGCGGCCGCTGTCGTCCGTTGCCGGACCTCGTTGCGTTGTTTGAAAAACAGGTCTAATGTAGCATGTCCGGAAAAGGATTACAAAAGATGAATTGACCGGAGGGCCGGAAAAGAGGGAAGAGCTTCGGGTCAGGGCGGCGGCGGTGCAAGGGCGCCGGCGAGATACTGGACAATGGCCACGGCGGCCATCGAGGCCGTTTCCGCCCGTAAAACATTACCGCCCAGGGAAACGGTCAGAAACCCGAACTGCCGGGCCAGGTCAACCTCCTCAGGATGAAAACCCCCTTCCGGTCCCAGCAGGAGCCAGGTCGAGCCGGCCGGTGAAACATGCTCAGGGTTAAGGGCTGCAGTTCTTTCGCCTTCCCAGAACATGATTTTCGCGGCATCGCCGGCCACGGCAAGGGAACGGAAATCGAGGGGTTCGGCGATCAGCATGGGGCAGGGCCGCCGGCTCTGCTTGCACGCCTCCAGCATGATCCGGTGCCAGCGGTCAAGCTGTCTTTGATGGTGACCGCGGACTTCGCTGTACCGTGTTCTGAGGGGCTGGAGCATGTGGACCCCCATTTCCGTTGCCTTCTGGATGACAAGGTCCATTTTTTTTTCTCTGAGAAGGCTTTGGACCAGGATGATTTTGGCGGCCGAAGGGGG
>JALHJD010000135.1 GCA_022837185.1 Desulfobacteraceae bacterium | reverse complement strand
CGGAATAATTTTCAATTATCCCGTTGTGGACGACAACCAGGCTGCCGGTGCAGTCGCCATGGGGGTGGGCGTTGTCCTCGGTGGGCGCCCCGTGCGTTGCCCAGCGGGTATGCCCGAGCCCGCAGAAACTCGCGACACCGACATGTTCGTCGACAACCGCCGCCAGATTTTCGAGCTTGCCGCTCGCCCGGTATTTGACGAGCCGGTCATTGAAATGATAGACCAGTCCCGCCGAATCATATCCCCGGTATTCAAGGCGCCTGAGTCCTTCGAGCAGGACGGGCACCACCCGCCTCTGCCCGGTATATCCCATGATTCCGCACATATACCTGCCTTTGCTGCGATATTTGTCAGATCCCGTACCCCGGGATGGGAAAATTATTCGCCATGGTAGCACATGTCCTGTCAGAATGACAAAGAATTCCTTGACCGGCCGGGGAAGAAATATCTTTGCCCTTTGCCAAAAAAACCTGTATTTATTAAAGAGGATTATCATTTACGGAAGGGAGTCATGGACGAACGCGCGCAACTGCGAAAACTGCTGCTCGAGAAATCCTATCGGGAAGGGACCTTTACCCTGACCTCGGGCAAGACGTCCGATTTTTATATCGACGGCAAACAGACAACCCTGTCCGCTGAAGGCGCCTACCTCTGCGGCCGTCTTTTGTACCGGCTGATCGCGGCGCGCCCTGAAAGGATTTCCGCTGTCGGCGGAATGACACTGGGCGCCGATCCCCTGGTGACCGCGGTCTCCATCATCAGCTACCTGGAAAACAATCCCATCCCGGCATTTATTGTCCGCAAGGAATCAAAGGGACACGGAACGGGCAATTACCTCGAAGGGAAGAGCAATCTGCCGCCCGGCGCCCTGGTTGCCGTGGTCGAGGATGTGGTCACCACCGGCGGTACGCTTATCAAGGTTATCGACCGGGTTGAAAAGGAAGGATTCCGGGTCGGGCTGGTGGCGGCCATTGTCGACCGCCAGGAAGGCGGCGCGGAAAATCTTGCCGCCCGGGGATATCCCCTGGCGTCGATATTCACCAGAAAGGAGCTTGCAGGATAATATCCTATTGCCGGACCATGACGTGTGAACGATGCGGAAAAGAACTGGAAGTCGTCAGACGCTGCCGGCAGGTCAGACTGAAATGCAAGGGGTGCCGGACCGAGTTTCAGATTCATGAGGTGGCCTCCCGCCTTGACGCCGAAACGGAAATTATCCTGGCCCAATACACCGCCATCATCTATGACTGAACCGAAGGAACTCATCAAAGCCTTTGTCAAGGACGACTTCACGGTTACCCTCGTCTGCCCCAACTGCGGCACAACGAAAACAATCTCCGTCGCCTCGTACAGGAGCAAATGCAGTGTCATCAAGGTCCGCTGTCCCTGCCAGACCCTCTTCAGGGTCCAGCTCGAATTCCGGCGGCACTATCGGAAACCGGTGAACCTCGAGGGTTTCTTCAAGTCCATCAGCCCCCCGGGAATGAACGGGGAAGTGCAGATCCGTGACCTCTCCCAGGGAGGCGTCGGCTTCAGGGCGGCCACCGTGCATTTCCTCGAAAAGGGCCATGTCCTGTCCCTGGACTTCACCCTTGACGACAAATATGGCACGCGCCTGGTCAAAGAGGTTGTCGTCATGTCCGTCGACGGGGACTTCATTGGCTGCAGCTTTGCGGAAAGACAGGCCTACGACAAGAAACTCGGATTCTACCTCAAGGGCTGAGCCGGCCGCCCGGCGTCGTCCGCCTCCCCGGCATTCAACCCGAGGGCCCTGTGCAGTATCGCCTGGGCCTGCTCCAGGAACGGCCCCAGGGTATTTTCATCCAGGGCGCTGACGGGTACCCCGTCCAGCCCCTGCAGCCGCTCCCGCTGATTTTCGTCCACCAGGTCGATCTTGTTGAACACCCGCAGACAGGGGATCGTATCGAGCCCCAGTTTCCGCAGCAGGTTGTCGACAACCTCCATCTGTTCGGCATGGGATGGGTTGGCCGCGTCTATCACATGGACGAGCAGGTCGGCCTCGTGCAGTTCCTCCAGGGTCGATTCAAAGGCCTTGAGGAGATCATCGGGCAGATTGCGGATAAATCCCACCGTATCGGTGACGATCACCTCCATGTCCCTGGGGAAGCGGAGCCTGCGGCTGGTCGGGTCCAGGGTGGCGAAAAGAAGGTCCTCGGCCTTGATTCGGCTGTGGGTCAGGGTATTGAGCAGGGTCGATTTGCCGGCGTTGGTATAGCCCACCAGAGAGATCACCGGCACTTCCCGCTTGCGGCGTCTCGTTCTCCTGTGATACCGCTCCCTGCCCACCGATTCCAATTCCCTGGCCAGCCTGGCAATGCGGTCATTGATCCGCCGCCGGTCGATCTCCAGCCTGGTTTCTCCCGGTCCCCTGGCGCCGATGCCGCCGGTCAGCCGCGACAAGGCGTCATCCCTGGTGGACAGCCGGGGCAGCAGGTACTTGAGCTGCGCCATTTCAATCTGCAGCTTGCCTTCCCTTGAAAGGGCGCGGCGGGCGAAGATATCCAGGATCAGTTGGGTACGGTCTATGACCCGCAGATCGGTATGATCGGTGACCGAACGGATCTGGGAGGGGCTGAGCTCCTGATCAAAGATGAGCAGATTGGCGCCCAACCGGAGGCTGCGAAGGATAATCTCCATCAGTTTCCCCTTGCCCAGGATGAATCGAGGATGTATCGCCTTCCGCCGCTGGATGACCCGATCCAGGACCAGGACATCGGCGGAGCGGGCAAGCTCAGCCAGCTCGGCCAGCGAATCGGCCGCCGCCTCCCCGGATCCGGTGGTGACGCTGACCAGAATGGCCCGGTCCTGCCCGCGGTCGACTTCCTTGATGGGCCGCATCGCCACGAACCGGTCCTCAAGGGACTCGATGAAATCGATGCAGGAAACCGTTCCGGCGGCCGGGTGGGTCACTTCGAGCAGCTGCCAGTCGTTGCCGTCAACCGCTTCCGGCACCAGGTGGGCGGTATAGAGAAGCTTCGGCAGCCCATCCTGCATGGTCAGCACCGACATGAGGTCCAGCCGCAGGCCCGCCATGTCCAGAACGTCCTCCTCGGTTACGCCATTCTTGCCGAAGCTGGTATGGATGCAGCGAAGACCGCGCAGCCGGCCGCCGGCCGTACGAACCGCCGACAGCGAGGGGATGACGATCCGGTCATGGTCGCCGACAATGACGCGCTCCACCTGGCCGGAGCGGTGAATCAGCAGGCCGACCTGGCGATTGATCTCGTGGGAGACGGCGCAAAGGGAGCGGGCCAGTTCCCGGCCGATGATTTCCTCCGGGGCGACCCGTTTTCGGACCAGTCTCTCCAGGTCGCAGACCTGCTTGGTTTTCAGTCCCGCGGTATTACCGGTTACAGAAGCGATAACAAACCTCCTGCGGTTAATTGTCCATCAGCACGGCGCCGAGCCGGGGGTCCGGGGAAAGGGGATGGCCTCCCGGATATTGGGCAGGCCGGTCACCAGCTGCACCAGGCGTTCGAACCCGAGCCCGAAGCCCGAGTGCGGCACGGTCCCGTACCGGCGCAGGTCCAGGTACCAGCCGTATTCCGCCTCGTTCAGGCCGGCCTCCGCCATCCGCCGGGCCAGCATATCGAACCGCTCTTCACGCTGGCTGCCGCCGACCAACTCGCCGATGCCGGGCACCAGGATGTCCATGGCGGCAACGGTCCGCCCGTCATCGTTGAGGCGCATGTAAAACGGCTTTATCTCCTTGGGATAGCCGTGGACGATCACCGGTCCGGTAACGACCTCCTCACAGAGATACCGTTCATGTTCGGCCTGCAGATCAACGCCCCATCGGACGGGAAATTCAAACTCCCGGCCGGAAGCGGCCAGGAGGGCCACCGCCTCGCTGTACGGCATGCGGGCGAAAGGTTTGCCGGCGATGGATTCAAGGCGGTTGATGAGTGTGCTGTCCACAAAGCGGTTGAACAGATTCATCTCCCTGGGGCAATCGCGCAGCACCGTCCGGACCAGTTCCCGGATCAGCTCTTCGGCAACGGACATGGCGCAGGCCAGATCGCAGAAGGAAATCTCCGGTTCCAGCATCCAGAATTCGGCAAGGTGGCGGCTGGTGTTGGAATTTTCGGCCCGGAAGGTCGGGCCGAAGGTGTAGACCCTGCCCAGGGCAAGGGCGTAAATTTCCGCCTGGAGCTGACCGCTGACCGTCAAGCCCGCCCGGCGGCCGAAAAAATCATCGGCAAAGCTCCCGGAGTCTTTTATATGCTCCGGCGGCAGTGAGGTGACGGTGAACATCTCGCCCGCGCCCTCGCAGTCGCTGGTGGTAATGATCGGGGTATGCACCAGAAAAAAACCCCGCTCCCGGAAAAAACTTCGGGCGGCGTGATCAAGGCGACTGCGGATCCTCGCCACCGCAGCCAGGGCGTTGGTCCTGGGTCTGAGGTGCGGAATGGAGCGCAGAAACTCGAAGCCGTGCCGTTTCTTCTGCAGGGGATAGGTTTCGGCATCGCTCCAGCCGATGACCGTGATCCGTTCCGCCCGGACTTCGACCTCCTGACCCTTGGCGGGCGAATCGACAAGCAGGCCGGCCACCTGGATCGACGTGCCGGTGGTAATCTTCCGTATTTCCCGGTCATAATTGTCGAGCCCGCTGTCGGCGACAACCTGGAGACTGTCGAGGCAGGAGCCGTCGCTGATCTCGAGAAACGACACCCCGCCCGAGTCCCGCCTGGTTCTGACCCAGCCGGAAATTTCGATGTGCGTCCCGACCGGCTTGCGGGCCAGGATGTCCGATACCTGCTGCGGCAGCATCATTCCACTCCCATCTGCATCAAAAGCATTTCTCCCCGGCCTTCTATCCCCTCACCCGCCGGGCCGCGCATCGCAGTTATGTACCGGGCGACCACGGGGCACTTGACGGTCAGCAGGAAGGCGACCGGCGCGGCTGTTTCCGACAGGGTTTCAAAATTGCCCTGCCCTTTGCTGATAACCAGGTCGGCTCCGGCAAAAATTTCCACGAGCTCCCTGCTGCAGGAGGAAAGCGGCGTGCCGGGACAGCATATCCCGCTGGAGACGACCCGGCACAGGGAATCCAGACCGCACTCAACCGCGTCCTCCATGGTGGCGTCGTTGAGAATGGCGCCGCCCCGGACCGCCATGGTTACGTCACAGCCCAGCCGGACCAGTAGTTCAATCAGCAGGCCGTCAAACACCAGTTCACCGCAGTTATCGGCAAGATAGACAACCCGGGCCCGGGAAACGCTCCTGCGGAAGCGATCAAAATCATCGATGGGGAGCCTTGCCGACTGGCAGCCCCGCAACGTTTCCAGGGCATCGAAGGCGTGCCCGCTGCCGTAGTCGATTATATTGGCGGCGATGCAGTAGCGGACAGCGGCCCGCAGCGGGTCCGGGGATTGCTCAATACGCTGCCGCACCTCGTCCCGCAGGCGCAGGGCAACATCGGTCGACTGCTGCTTCAGTTCGGCATAGGGGTCGCGCACTCCGGTCACTTCGGCTATCCTGCCGTAGACGATAACCGCATTTTCCGGCGGCGACAGGGTGGGATCAAGTTCCGCCACCAGCCTGTCGATCTCATCGGCCACCCGCATCCGTCCGGCAGCTTCCGCACAGCAGATTTGCGCAGTCGCGGCGGCCTGCCGCTTGAAGCAGTCGAGACAGGGCGCATCAGTCCGCATGTTTTTCTCCCCTGATATCCAGTCCCCCGCCCCCCTCCCTGAGCAGGTAATCGGCGCGGACGTTGGCCAGGGCCGCAAAAATATGGTTCCCGGCCCCGGGTATCTTCCGATACAGGTAAGTCAGCATCTTCCTGATTTCAAGACGCCCGGTCTGTTCGGCAAGGGGGCAGACCGTTCGCACGGGCTCGATGTTGTATTGCCGGGCAATGGCCCGGATCTCGTTTTTCTCGAGAAAAGACAGCGGCCTGATGAGTGAGAGCCGGCCGGCGAAAAGGTCCTGCCTGGGGACCATGGTGCTGATGTTGCCGCCGTAGACCATGTTCATGACAAAGGTTTCGATGATGTCGTCCCGGTGGTGCCCCAGGGCCAGCTTGTTGCACCCCAGGGCGCCGGCATGATCAAAGAGTTGTTTGCGCCGGCGGCGGGCGCAGGTGTAGCAGATGTCCCGGCCTGAGCCGGGGGAATCGGCCGGCGGGGAGGCCGGCAGCCATTGGGCGGGAATTATCCGCAGCGGAACAGGGAGACCGGCGAGACGACTCCGGACAGCCTCGGCGGCCGGCCCGGGACGGTTCTGGTCCGGCTCCATGTCGATGTGGACGGCGAACAGGTCGTAGTCAATGGGAGCCTTCCGGCGCCAGTCATGCAGCACCCGGACAAGAACCAGGGAGTCGATTCCACCTGAAACCGCGACAAGTACACGGTCTCCGTCGGCCAGCATATCGTAGGCGTGCATGGCACGACCTATGCGCCGGTTGCTTTCCCTCGGCAGGATTTTTTTCATCCACGACCGAACAGGGTTTACACCTTTTCATCGGCGGACTTGACTGCGGCGGGCGGGCTCTTCTCCCGCTGTTCCCGGAAGTACGGGCTGGCCGCAAACTTCTCCCTGATACCCTCGAGGAGGAGGTCCCGGGCGGTTATCCAGGTAAAACCCCGTGATTTTGCCTTCCCCCATTCATAGAGATTCTCAAGGACCGATTTCTGCGTCTCTTCGAAATGTGTCGCCCAGAGAACGCCGCCGGTGTCAACGCTGATCAGGTTCATGTCAAAGGTCACGGCGGCCGGCTCCTCTGCAGTAAACCTGCCGCCGATACGTTCGGAATAGCGCTGCAAACGGGATTGCAGCACCCCGTTGCACTCCACGCTCCGGGCGACAAGACGGATCATTTCCAGATCGGTTTCCCCCCCGGTCGATTCCAGGCCGGCGATATATTCGGCATCGACGAAACGGACATCGGGGCGCCCGCCGAGCTCCTGCCGCAGCAGTTCATTCATTGCCTCCGCGCCCGCGAGCAGCTCCTCGTCCAGTTGCCCGGCGGCTGCTTCCGTGTCCTCCGGATCGGCCACGGCCGGCAGGACGACAATGCATGTCAGGGGATGTTCGAGAGTCCTGGTCCTTTCCGCGGTTTCCGGCTGCCCGGCGCCGCATCCGGACAGGAGCAGAACCGAGCATGCCAGCATCAATAACACACTATGAACGAAACGAATCACGATAGTCCTCCTCACCGGTTCAGGCCATTGGCCGCTTCACGCCCAGGACGGCATCCTACAGGGTTCCCTTGGAGGTCAGCTGCCCGCTGACCCTTGAATCAACGGCGACCGCCTGGGACAGGGCCCGCGCCAGTGCCTTGAAAACCGCTTCAATGATGTGGTGCGAATTTTCGCCGTGCAACAGGTCGACATGCAGGGTCATGCCGCTGTGCAGAACCAATGCCCGCAGAAATTCCTTGGTCAGGGCGGTATCGAAACTGCCCGTTTTCCTGTCCGGCAGGGTGACGTTGTAATGCAGGTGCGGCCGGTTGGAAAAATCAATGCAGACCCGGGCCAGGGTTTCATCCATGGGTACGCAGCTGAAGCCGTAGCGGCCGATGCCGGCAAAACCGTCCAGCGCCTTTTTCAGGGCCATGCCCAGGCAGATTCCCAAATCCTCGACCGTGTGATGATCATCGACGTCGACATCGCCCGAGGCCTTGACGGTCAGATCAAAGA
>JALHJD010000480.1 GCA_022837185.1 Desulfobacteraceae bacterium | reverse complement strand
CGTGGCGTTTTCGGCGATTTCGATCACCGACAAGCGCAAAGAGGTGATGGATTTCTCCAAGCCTTACATGGACAACACCTGGAACCTGGTGAGCCTCAAGAGCAGAAATCTTGCCGTCAAGGATCTGTCCGAGCTGAAGAAATATTCCATCGGCTATCCGCGCGGCATGGCGTACAGCGACTTTATCAAAAACAAGCTGGAGCCGCAGGGCGTTTACAAACTCAGCGACGTCAAGATGTATCCGACGTACAACGAAGTGCTGGCCGATCTGAAAAACGGCAACCTGGATCTGGCTTTCCTGGACGGGTCGGTCGCCTCGGTGTACAAGAAGAAAATGGATATTCAGGACAGCTATGTTTTTACCGGCTTCGACATGTTCGGCTTCGCCTTTCCCAAGGGATCGCCGCTGCGCGACGATTTCGACCGCTACCTCGCTGAACTGGGGCCGGACAAGCTCAAGGTCATTGTCGACAAATGGTTGAAGTAGCCAAGCGCGCCGCAAGATGACTTTCGGGAATATACTGATCATTCTGGCCAAGGGCGCCGGATACACCATTTTGGTGACGCTGGCCGGCATCGGCGCCGGCCTGGCGGTCGGGCTGCTGATCGCCGTCCTGCAGACGACGAAAGTGAAAGCGGTGCAGTTGCTTCTGGCCGCCTATACGTTCGTGTTCCGCAGCATTCCCCTGCTGGTCCTCTTGTTCATCGTCTTTTTCGGGCTGCCCGGTATGGGCATCCGGATTCCTCCGTTTTTGTCCATGGTCCTTTGCCTGGGGCTCGTTTCCGGCGCGTATCTGGCGGAAATCTTCCGGGGGGCGATGGCCGCCGTCAGCCGGGATGAAATCACCGCCGCCGAAGCCATGGGCATGAAGCGGGTGCAGATTTTCTTTTACATCATCTGGCCGCAGATGTTCCGCATGGCCGTGCCCGGCATGGTCAACGAGTTTACATCCGTCCTGAAATACACGCCCTTTGCCTATACCGTGGGCATTCCCGAGATCATGAAGGAGGCCATGAGTCTGGCCGCCCTGACGCTGCGGGGTCTGGAAATCTACCTGGCCGTGGGCATCATCTATTACCTGATCTACAAAGCGTTCGTGCTTCTGTTCGAAACGCTGGAAAAAAGATTCCGTATTCCCGGACTGGCCGGGGAGTGAAAAGGACCGTTTATGG
>JALHJD010000479.1 GCA_022837185.1 Desulfobacteraceae bacterium | reverse complement strand
CGCGCCAAGAAAGAATTTCGCTTGAAAATTATGGGAGATCGCGCCGCTTGCATCCGGCAGCAAACGAAAGTGCACATCCAGCCGGGTTGTCGCTTTGTAGTTTCCAGAGTGCGCCAGCACATCGCCGCGCCTCACCTGGTCAAGCTCGACCCCGCTGACGTTCACCGCCGTGCGGCTGCCAGGGACAGCAACTTCTTCTTTCTTCTTATGGGTTTGTAAACCTCGCACCCGGCAGCGATATCCGGCTGGCAATATTTCAACTTCATCGCCTATGGCGAGCCGTCCATCCAACAGGGTTCCCGTCACAACGGTTCCAAAGCCGGTAATGGTAAACACCCGATCAATGGGCAGGCGCGGCCGGCCAAGATCCGGCCTGGGTGGTCTCTCCGCCAGACAGTCTGCCAGCGCTTTTTTCAATTCTTCTAATCCGGTCCCGGTTCTGGCCGATACGCGCACCACCGGAGCGTTTTCGAGTGCCGTTCCCGCCAGGACGGCCCTGAGATCGAATTCGACCAGATCCAGCCACTCGGGCTCATCAACTAGGTCAATTTTTGTAAGCGCGATGACACCGCCCTGCACCTGCAAAATATCCAGGATCGCCAGGTGTTCCCTGGTTTGCGGCATAACCCCCTCGTCCGCCGCGACAACGAACAGCGCCGCATCGATCCCGCCAACGCCAGCCAGCATATTCTCGATAAAATCGCGGTGTCCAGGGACATCAACGATCCCCACCTCTTCGCCATCGGGCAGCGATAACCAGGCAAACCCCAGTTCTATAGTCATCTCCCGGGCTTGTTCTTCCTTAAGCCGGTCCGGGTTGATGCCTGTCAGCGCAGATACCAGGGTGGATTTTCCGTGATCTACATGTCCTGCGGTACCAATAACCCTCATGTTCTCTTACTATTCATGTGAGCGGCCAAGAATATGCTCAAAGTCTTCCACCCAGCGCTGAACATTGGAAAGAAGATCCTGCAAACGTTTTTGGGTGTCCTGGTTGGTTTGATAAAGGGTATCGTGTAATTCCTGGCCCAAATCCTCCAGCGCCGCCAGGCGTTGGTTCTGTTTTTCGTTCTGCCGGCTTAATTCACGGTTCTGTTCTTCCTGTCCCAACGTGTAATTGGTCCACCGCTTTTGATCGTCCGCCTTGAAAGTCGCCCACTCCTGGCGAAAACGCT
>JALHJD010000134.1 GCA_022837185.1 Desulfobacteraceae bacterium | reverse complement strand
TGACCGCCGCCACCAGCTTCTCCTCGTCGGGGATATAAAAGCGCTCCAGGGGCGGGCTGGCCGGCACCGGGATATCCGGGCCGGTCACGCGCCGCAGCGGGGCTTTCAGGGCGGCAAAGGCCTCTTCCATCACCACCGCCGCCACCTCTCCTCCAAAACCCCCGGTGCGCGTGGCCTCATGCAGCACGACCAGACGGCCGGTCTTGCGCACCGAGGCCAGGATGGTCTCCTTGTCCAGCGGCGACAGGGTCCGCAGATCGACGATTTCCAGTTCAATGCCCTCCCCGGCCAGTTGCTCGGCCGCCTTTTCGGCCACCTGCAGCATCTTGGACCAGGTCACAACGGTGACATCGCCGCCTGCCCGCTTGACATCGGCCCTGCCGATGGGGATCAGGTACTCCTCCTCCGGCACCGGTCCCGGCGCGAAATACAGCTTCATGTCTTCGATGAAAATCACCGGGTTGGGATCCCGGACGGCAGACTTGAGAAGTCCCTTGGCATCGGCCGGGGTGGAGGGCATGACCACCTTCAGGCCCGGGCAGTGGGCAACCCAGGCCTCCAGGTTGTGGGAGTGCTGGCACCCGGCGCCGAAACCGGCGCCGGACTTCATCCGCACCACCAGGGGAAAAGAGGACTTGCCGCCGGACAGGTAGCGCAACTTGGCGGCATGATTGACAATCATGTCCGAGGCGAGGGTGAAAAAGGGGTTGAACATGATCTCGATCACCGGCTTGAGACCGGCCTCGGCCGCCCCCACCGCCAGACCGGCGATGGCAGCCTCCGAAACCGGCGTGTCCCTGACCCGGCCCGGGCCGAACGCCTCCAGAAGCCCGGAGGTGGGGAGCATCGGACTGTCATGAATACTCACACCGACGCCTTCGCCGGCAAGAAAGACATCGGGGTCCCGGGTCATCTCTTCCCGCAGGGCCTGGTTCAATGCCTGCCCCATCCCTAAATGCTGCATGGTCCTGCTCCTTTCATTCGCAAATCTTTTCCTCCGCCTTCAGGCAAAAACATCCTCCAGGGCCTCATGGGGCTCGGGATAGGGGCTCTCTTCCGCAAAGCGGATGGCCTCCCGAACCGTCTCACCGATTTCGCTCTCCATTGCCTGCAGTTCGTCCGCGCTGATGAGCCCCTCGGCGAGCATATCGCCGCGCAGTTTCGGGATGGGACACATGGCCTGCCATCGCTCGATCTCTTCCCTGGGCTGGTAGAGCTGCAGGTCGCTTTCGCCATGGCCCCGCCAGCGATAGGTCTTGTATTCAATGAGCGTCGGCCCCTTGCCGGCCAGGGCGCGCTCCCTGGCGTCCACTGCCGACATGTACACCGCCAGGGCGTCATTGCCGTCCACCACCACCCCCGGCATGGCGTAGCCGGCCGCCCGGTCGGCGATGTTCTCCGCCCTGGTATGCTGTTCATAGCTCTGGGCCCCGGCGTACAGATTGTTTTCGCACACAAAGATCACCGGCAGTTCCCAGACGCTTGCAAGATTCAAGGCCTCGTGAAAGGAGCCCTCGTTGGCCGCGCCGTCCCCGATAAAACAGACGGTGACGCATTTCTCCCCCCGGTACTGCTGGGCAAAGGCCCTGCCCACGGCAATGGGCGGCCCCCCTCCGACCACGGTCGTCGTGCACGGGGCGTTGATCTCAGGCACCGCCAGATGCAGCGTGCCGCTTTTGCCTTTATTGCAGCCGGTCCGCTTGCCGAAGATTTCCGCCATCAGCGCTTTCGGGTCCGCCCCCTTGGCCAGCAGGTGTGCGTGGCTGCGGTGATTGGTGAAGATCACGTCCTCCGGCTGCAGGGCGGCGCACACTCCCGCGCCCACCGCCTCCTGTCCTGTGCACAGGATCATCATGCCGTGGATCTTGCCCTCGATTTTGCACAGTTCCGTCAGCGCTTCCTCGAACCTGCGGGACAGCAGCAGCGCCCGGAGCATTTCCAGCTTCTTTTCCCTGGATATCTGCATCGGTCCTCCTTTTTGCCGGCAACGGACTTTTCAACAATGCCGCCGGGATGTCCGACCAGCTTCCTGGCGGAACACCCTGCTCATAATTCCTATTTTACGGTTTATTGACCTTTCTCCAACATGTTTTTTTCAATTATCCTGTTTTTGTCGCGCATCCCCTCCAGTTCCGCGCCGTCGACCTTCCGGCGGGCCGATGATGCCGGAAAAGCATGATCCCCTGAAAACTGCGGATCGTCACCGGCGGGAAATCAAGTGACTTTTTCCATGGCATTGCGCCGCGGGGCAAAACGATAAAACCGGTAAAAGGAACTTGTTTTTTTGCGGAAAAATAAAATATAATTTTTACATGAAATAATAATTTCGGATGCGGCCTGTCGAGTACTGAAAAATCCAATTTTACCCCATCCCAAATCAAAACAATGCAGGGAGGGCCTATGAAAAAAGTGCTTACTCCTCTTGTCTGGGTAGTGGTGGGTATTGTCGCGGGGTTTCCGCTCTTCAGCCTCACCTATTACACCATGGTCCGCACATCCACCCCTCTCTTCTGCGCAACATGTCATGAAATCCAGCCTGCTTACGATGCCTGGAAAACCTCGTCCCATGTGAATAACGGACAGGGCTTTGTGGCTGACTGCATGGACTGTCATCTGCCGCCGCCGCACGAGACCTTCAATTTTTTTTATGCCAAGACTCTGCACGGTCTCAAGGATATTTACGTTCATTTTCGGCAAGGGGCGGAGGCCTACGACAGGAGTGTCAACCGGGAGAAAGCCTATGCGTCGATGCACAATTCCCAGTGCCAGAAATGCCACCGCAACATTCTTTACATGCCCTACAATCGGGGAGCCATGCTGGCCCACCGGACAGTTATGTACCCGCGGCCCGGCTACGAGAAAAAATGTGTTGACTGCCACCGTAATCTGGTCCACGTGGACCGGCCGGCTTACAACTACAGGAAAGACTACGGTTCATACCGGGCGACACGAATATGAATACGGTTAACGGAAGCTCAATTTTGTCATAAATTGAACTGATGGGGGGAGCAAATTATGAAAAAATCCGGATTTCCATTCATTCTTTTGAGCGTGATTCCCCTGGCAATATGCTGCGTTGCGGCAGCACACGCGCAGAATTACCCCAAGGCGAAGGAGTTCAGAATAGAGCGGAGTCTGGCGCCCCAGGCAATAGCATGCCTTGAATGCCACAAGCAGCAGAACCCGGGCCTGTTTGCGGACTGGTCGCACAGCCGTCATGCCTCAGCCGGCATCACCTGCCTGGACTGCCATCAGGCCGAAGAGCATGATCCGGACGTCAGCGTCGAACACTACACGCAGTACCAGCGCACCGACTCTCCCTACGGAACCCAGGAATATAAAATTCCGGTTTCCGCCGTGGTGACGCCCAAGGACTGCTCCCGCTGCCATCCCGATGAGGTCACCCAGTACAGCCGCAGCAAGCATGCCAATACCATGGAAATCATGTGGAAGATCGATCCCTGGCTCAACAATGGCATGAACTCCGATATCGAGAGGAAAACAGGGTGCTACCACTGCCACGGAACCGTCCTGAAGACCAAGGACGGCAAGCTTGACCCCATGACCTGGCCCAATGTCGGGGTCGGCCGGGTGAATATGGATGGCAGCCTCGGCAGCTGCACCAGCTGCCATACACGGCACCGCTTCTCCGTCATGGAAGCCAGAAAGCCGGAAGCCTGCGGTCAATGCCATCTTGGGCCGGACCATCCGCAGATTGAAATCTACATGGAATCCAAGCACGGCGACATCTATACGGCCTTCGGCGATGAGTACAACTGGAACTCGGCGCCGGGGACCTGGACGCCGGGGGTCGATTTCCGGGGACCGACCTGCGCCTCGTGCCATATGTCGGGGGCCGGTACGGTTCTGACTTCCCACGATGTCACCGAGCGGCTTTCCTGGGAGACACAGGCGCCCCTCACTGTCAGGCCTTCCGATTTCGCGGCCTTCCCGGCCAAAACCGATTGGGAGGTGGAACGCGGCAAAATGAAGGAAATCTGTCTCCAGTGCCACGGCAACGCCTGGGTCGAGGACTTTTATGTGAACTTCGACCAGGCGGTGGAAAATTACAACGAGATATACTTCAAGCCGGCAAAAGCAATGCTGGACAGCCTTTACGAGAAAGGACTGCTGGACAAGAGCAGGTTCTTCGATGAAGACCTGGAAGTGGAATACTATGAATTATGGCATCATGAAGGCCGCCGCGCGCGGATGGGCGTCATGATGATGGCGCCCGATTATGCCTGGTGGCACGGGTTCTACGAATGCAAAAAGCGCTTCAATACCTTCATGAAGGAAGCCGAGCACCTGCTGGCCACCGGTGAAAAGGCGCATAGATATGAAGATTACCCCGGAGCGACGGGCGTTACCACGAAACCGGAGGAAATATTCGGCAATAAATGAGGCTGCGAATTCCTCCGGGATAAACCTGTTCACAGTACGGAAGGGGACGGAATAAACCGTCCCCTTCCGTATCTCCTCCTGTGCGTTGCGGCTTGCGAGAAAGGGGTGGACCCTGGAAACCGACCAACATCGGTCCGCCTGCCTTCAGGCTGGGATAGGCATTGTTACTTGTCCGCTTCCATCAATGAACACCAGGTGTGCCGCTCCAGAAAGCTTCCCGGCACGTTGGCCTCCATTTCGAGAAACATCTCCGTGGGCACGGCGAATGAGAGGTATTCCGAGCCGAGAAGATTGCGGACATACTTGCGGGCCGAGATGTCCGTCAGCCCCACCACGGCCCTGGGCTGTGCCGACCTGCCCTCCCGATAGGGAAGGATGCCCACGGTCTGGCAGCCGGCGGCCCAGGGGATGATCACGTTTTCCATCCCTTCCCTCCCGTAATTGGCAAGGATGACCAGGGCCGACAGCTGGTCCGGATTGGCAAGGAAAACCACTGTCTCCGGCGTTTCGGCCTCAAGATCAACTTCCCCCAGCGGTTTGAACAGCACATAGGTTGATTTGATTTCCGTTATCGGCAGTTCTTCCACCCACTGGTTCACCAGCTCCGGTGTTTTCGTGTAGCCTTCCCCTTGCAGAAAATTGTCCATGAACTCTTTGCCTGCGGCCCCTTCAAGGCCCCGGGCCACCTCTTTTCCCTTTTCCCATCCCTTGTTGCCGGATGACAGAAAGCGGGCAAAGCACTCCACTCCGCCCGGGAAACGGAGATAGGCGTTGCCGAAGCCAAGCCCGACGCCCCCGCCCCAGCAGCCGTAGGTCTCCGCATCGAAGGCCGCGGTTCTGCCTTTTGCCGCATTGGCAAACATGAACATCACACAGCCCCACCTGCCTTTCTTGAACTGCAGGGCATTTTCCGGCTTGTCATCCCCCAGGACAACGGCAACCGGGTTGTACCTGAGCCCGAGGGCTGTGGCGATTCTCGATTCCATAAGCGCACCTCTTTCCGATTTTCAGCTTGGACAACAGCAGTATTTTTGTGCGGGCAAGCGGCAAGCCGTCCGGCCCGGCCGCTCCGAACCAGCCTCCATGCCCAGGCCGTTCATGCGCCTGCTCCAATGCAGCCGGACAAGCTTTTGATGAAACGTTGTCATGGTTCCCATTGTACGGTTTATGGCCTTTGTTCAACAGTTTTTTACGATTTTTCTGTTCTTCCCGCACCCCGGCGGTTCAGTGTCCAAAAAACAGCGGTATTGTTGCGGGCAGCCATGTTCCTGCTTCTTCTCATTCCCGGAGAAAAAAAAAGAAGATAATATACCGGGAATTGGTTTATTTATCAGAGAAGATTGGCGCTGTATGCACGGAAATTAGAGCCTGCCGCGGCGCAGGACCAAATCCGCGGTTCCTAAAACAAGGAGAGGCAAAATGGCGGACTATGATTACGATATCGGCATCATCGGCGGCGGAGCGGCCGGGCTCACTGTCGCGTCCGGGGCGGCCCAGCTTGGCGCCAAAACCCTGCTGGTCGAAAAGGAAGAGGCCCTGGGCGGCGACTGTCTCCATTACGGCTGCGTGCCGAGCAAAACCCTGATCAGGACGGCCCATGTCTATCATCTCATGAAAAACGGGCAGAAATTCGGACTGCCGGCCATTTCTCCGCCTGCCGTTGATTTCAGGGAGGTCGCGGCCCGGATCAGGTCCGTGATCAGTGTTATCCAGCAACACGACTCGGTGGAACGGTTCTGCAAACTCGGGGCAAAGGTCGAGTTCGGAAGCCCCGAATTCCTTGACGAACATGTGGTCTCCCTCGCCGGCAGGTCCGTTTCCGCCCGCGCCTGGGTGATCGCCACCGGATCGTCGGCGGCGGTGCCGCCCCTCGAAGGTCTCGACAAAACATCCTATCTGACCAATCGTGACCTCTTCTCCCTTGACAGGCTGCCCGCTTCGATGATCGTGATCGGCGCCGGTCCCATCGCCGCCGAAATGGCCCAGGCCTTCTGCCGGCTCGGCACCAGGGTTACGGTGATCCAGCGCAGCGGCCAGATCCTCAGCAGGGAAGACAAGGACATGGCGGACCTCGTCCAGCAGGAGCTGGAAAAAGAAGGCGTGGTCTTTCAGATGAACGCCGCGGTGGTCCGGGTCAACGATTCGGGCCGCGAACGTGAAGTGGTGATAAGAGATGCGGCAGGCCGGACCCGGACCCTCAGGGCCGAAACCCTGCTGGCGGCGCTTGGCCGTTCGCCCAACATCGAAGGTCTGGGGCTTGAAAAAATCGACATTCCCTTTGATCACCGGGGCATCAAGGTCGACAATCGACTCCGGACCAGCCACAAGCATATCTATGCGGCCGGCGATGTGAACGGCGGTCACCAGTTCACGCATGTGGCCGGCTATGAAGGGGGAGTGGTGTTAAGCAACGCCGTTTTCCATCTGCCCAGGAAAACCGATTACACCTATGTGCCCTGGTGCACCTATACCCATCCCGAACTGGCCAGCATCGGCATGAACGAGAAGCGCGCCCGGGAGGCCGGCATCGACTACACTGTCTTCACCGAAGAGTTCAGCGGCAATGACCGGGCCCTGGCCGAAGGCGAGAGCACCGGCCGGCTCAAACTGCTGCTGGACAAAAAGGAAAAACCCCTGGGCATCCAGATTCTGGGCCCCGAGGCCGGCAATCTCCTGAGCGAATGGGTGGCGATTATGAACGGCGGGATCGGGTTGTCGAAAATCGCCTCGGCCATTCACCCCTATCCCACCCTCGGCGAGATCAACAAAAAAGTGGCGGGATCGGTTTTTGCCCCGAAGATTTTTTCCAGTACGGTCAAGAAGGGCCTGAAGTTTTTCTTCAGCCTCAAAGGACGCGCCTGTACCTGCGGGGAGGATGCGGACTACGGGGAGGAAGGGAAATGAAGGAGAAGGAGCGCCTCGAAGCGCAGCGGCACCGAACCAAAGACTGGCGGCTCTGGGGGCCGTATCTGAGCGAGCGGGCGTGGGGCACGGTTCTGGAGGAGACCACGGCGCCGACGGCGAGGCCTGGGACTATTTTGCCCATGCCCAGGCCCGGTCGCGGCGCTGCGCATCAGACAGACCGGACCGGCCTGGCGGCAAATCTCATTAAGCGGCGCTATGCATTGGCTGCCGAAAAGAAGGGGAAGCAAAGGTGAGGCGGAAAGGCATCCACCCATTTCGGCAGTAACAAGGAGGACTCAATTTCATCTTCCGGCTGAAAATGCAGAAGTTCAGGGAACTTCCTGGCAGAGAGACGCCGGGCATTTTCATTCAGCGATGGTACTCGCCGGCACGTTCGGGCT
>JALHJD010000478.1 GCA_022837185.1 Desulfobacteraceae bacterium | reverse complement strand
GGGGGAATGTTTCCCAAGGTGAAATGCTGCCTCAAGGCGCTGCGCGGCGGCGTCAGGAAAGCGCACATCATCGACGGACGGCTCAAACACGCGATCCTGCTGGAGGTCTTTACAGACAAGGGGATCGGGACAGAAATCGTATTGTAAAGGAAAAGAGACTCATGAACGGAAAAAAAATTATGGCGCTGGCCGACGCGAATATCATGAACACCTACCGGAGAGTGCCCATTGCGCTCGTCAGGGGCGAAGGCGCGCGGGTCTGGGACGCCGAGGACCGGGAGTATCTTGATTTCGTCGCCGGCATCGCCGTGTGCAATCTGGGGCATTCCCATCCGAAAGTCGTGAAGGCGATCAAAAAACAGGCCAAGGAGCTGATGCACGTTTCGAACCTGTACTATACGAAGCCGCAGGCGGACGTCGCGGCGTGGCTGGTGGCCCATTCCTTTGCCGACCGGGTTTTTTTCTGCAACAGCGGCGCGGAGGCCAACGAAGCCGCCATCAAACTGGCGCGCAAATACGCCCATGAAAAGATGGGCGGGGGCCGCTTCGAACTCATCACCATGAAGGATTCCTTTCACGGCCGGACGATGGCGACCATCACCGCCACGGGTCAGGAAAAATTCCAGTTCGGTTTTACGCCGCTCCTGGACGGTTTTACCTACGTGCCCTTCAACGATCCCGACGCGCTGGAAGCGGCCATCACGCCCAAGACCTGCGGCGTGATGCTGGAGCCGATCCAGGGTGAGGGCGGAGTGATCATTCCCGATGCGGCCTATCTGGCCCGGGTGCGCGACATCTGCGACCGCCGCCATATTCTGATGATCGTCGATGAGGTGCAGACCGGCATCGGCCGGACCGGCAAACTGTTTGCCTATGAGCATTCCGGAGTCACTCCCGACATCATGACACTGGCCAAGGCCCTGGGCAACGGTTTTCCCGTGGGCGCGATGCTGGCGAGAGAGGAGGTCGCCGGCGCGTTTGTTCCGGGCAATCACGCGTCCACGTTCGGCGGCAATCTGCTGGGCATGGCGGCGGTCAAAGCCACGCTCAAAGCGCTTGTGGAGGACGGAGTGCTGGACAATTGCCGGGAAATGGGAGAGTATTTCCTGGCGAAGCTCCGAAAACTCCAGGAGAAGCATCCCGTCATCACGGATGTCCGGGGCCGGGGGCTCATGCTGGCC
>JALHJD010000477.1 GCA_022837185.1 Desulfobacteraceae bacterium | reverse complement strand
CGGTGAGCAGCAGGTTGGCATCGCTGCGGGCCGCCTGGGTGAGGCGGCCAAAACAGAGATTCAGCTTGTCGCTCCTGCCGATAATGCCCTTCAGATCCATATCCGGAGGGATTGCCCTGCCGGCCCGGTTGGTTTCCGCATAACGGATCGCCCGCGACAGGGAGAGCTTCATTTCGATAAGGGAGGCGGTCTTGGACAGGTAATCCCAGGCGCCGCTGTCCAGCGCCAGCTCAGCCCCGCTTCGGTTTTCGTAAGCGGTGACGATCATGATCTCGGCGCCGGTGCGTTCGCGCAGCTGCTGTATCCTGCTAAGCCCGTTGCCGTCCGGAAGATTGACGTCCAGGAGAATCACGGCGAAATCGCCGGCAGCGGCCGCCCTCAGGCCGTCGCTCAGCGTGTGGGCCCGGACGGAACTGCAGCCCATTTCGGTCACCACCTCGGCCAGCATCTCCGCAAAGATTTGGTCGTCATCAATAATGAGTATCTGCGCCATTCATCATCCTTCTTGTTTGGCCTCCGGGGAGAGCAGGGTGCGGATCAGGGGAACGAGACGCTCCATAGCGACCGGTTTCAGCACCACGTTCCGTATCCCCGCCTTTGCCGTTCGCTCCTCGATGGCCGAATCCAGAAAGCCCGTACAGAGAATGATGGGGATATCGCCGCGCCGGGAGATCATCTTTTCCGCCAGGGCGATTCCCGTCAATATCGGCATGGTCAGATCGGTGATGATCAGATCGAACTGATCGGGTTGGGCACTGAAGGTTTCCAGGGCCTCCACGCTGCTCGTTTTAACGGTCACCGTAAATCCCAGGGCTTCCAGCATCTCCTTCATCATTCCGGTCAGCACCACCTCGTCGTCCACCAGAAGGATCCGGCCCTCCCCTTCCAGCAGAGCAGGAACCGCTCTTGCAGGGGCTGCTGGTTCAGACTCGCCGGCCAGGGGCAGATAGACCGAAAAGGAAGTTCCTTCGCCCACACCGCTCTCGACGACAATCTTGCCTCCGTAACTGCTGACGATGCCGTGGACAACCGACAACCCCAGGCCGGTTCCCTCTCCGACATTTTTGGTGGTGAAAAAAGGATCGAAGATCCGCTCCCGGATCAGGGGATCGATTCCCGGACCTGTGTCATGAACGGTCAACTTTAAATAGGCGCCCGGCTTCAAGCCCTGCTGTTCCTCGT
>JALHJD010000133.1 GCA_022837185.1 Desulfobacteraceae bacterium | reverse complement strand
GGGTGTTGAAAAGAAGTTGGGAGTCGGCAGCCGGCAGTTGGCAGTTTGGGGCTTGAAGCCTGGCGGCTTGTCGCTTACAAACACCCCTCATCCGCCCTCCGGGCACCTTCTCCCTGAGGAGAAGGGTGGCTTTAATAGTTCCCTCTACCACTGGGAGAGGGTGGCCGAAGGCCGGGTGAGGGGTTTTTCAACCAACAGCGAAGCTGCAAACTCTTTCTGGCTTCTGATATGCTGCCGACTGCCGACTTTCCCCTACCTGTCTCCTGTCTCCTGCTTCCTGCTTCCTTCATACCAGAGGAATTTACGGCACACCCCGCGGATCATGCTGGCTTCTTTCTCCTTGAGTTGCACCCGGCTCAGGAACTGCCTGATGTTGCGCATCCAGTAGGTGCGGTTGAATTCTCCCAGAAAGGTGGTTTGAGCGAGCACCTCCTCGATGTGGCGATACATCCCTTCGAGCTGATGGGAACTGGCGTACTCGGTAGTACGGTCGGCCTGGACCGCCGGCTGGTTCATTGCCATGGCCAGCTCGTAACAGTGGATCGCCACGGCCTGGGCCAGGTTCAACGAGGAAAAATCGGCGGTCGGAATGGTGGAGGTGAACTGGCAGAGGTCGAGTTCCCTGTTGGTCAGGCCGGTGTTCTCCGGGCCGAACATCAGGGCTGTCCGGTTGTTTGCGGCAAGCGGGGCAAGCCGGGCCATGACCTCCCGGGGTGACTGTTCAAGGACCCGCTGCCGGCCCCGGCGGGCGGTGGTCCCCACAATGAATTGAAAAGGGGCGGCGGCCTCGGCAGCATCCTCGTAAACCATCATGTCGCGGATGAAGTGAGCGGCCTTGTGGGTGGCCATTTTCAGCATCCGCTCCTCGTCGGGCCGTTCCGCCGCGACCAGAATGAGTTGGCCGAGGCCGAAATTAAAGGCAATGCGGGCGGCGGCGCCGATATTTTCCGGATAACGGGGCCCGACCAGAATGATGGCCGTGCCGGGCAAATGGCGGGGATGCCGGCTTTCAGCAGCCATGCTGCATGAATGGGGAGGAGAAATAAATCGGTTCAGGCGTCGGAGCTTTTCATCTCCAGCGCTTTTTTCCGTTCGGTCTCAAAATCTTCGTCGTGCCCCCGGGCCGGGGTGCCGGTGATGCGCTTGAAAAAGGGGATGATGCCGCGTTCGGCGTTCTGCATTTCCTCCTCGGCCTCCTTGAGGGTGATCTGCCAGGCAGGGGCGAAGCCGGGGGCTTTTTCAAACATGATATCGATGGCCCGCTGGTACACCTGGGCCTGCCGGATTTCCTGGCGGCCCGGCTTCTGGTTCAATACCTGGATCATGTTGCGCAGGTTGTCCCGCTCCTGTTTGAGCTTCTCGATTTCCAGCTTGCGCCGTTCGTTTTCCGCCGAGTCGATTTCAAGCTTGGTGTGCAGATGTTCGCGCAGTTTTTTGACATTATTGATCAATTCCCGTATCCGCAGCATGGAGCGGAACCAGAAAAAAAGCCATAGGACTATGCCCACTGCCAGTCCGCGGAAAAAGGGGTTGGACAATATATTCATGTACCAGCTTGTCTCTTCCATTGATAGCCTCTCATGCCTTGGTTGCAGCGGGGATCGATCAGCGACGGGCAGTGGAACGGTTCGCGGGATGCAGGCCCGTCATCCGCGCATCTTTCCCTTCTCTTTATTGAATATGAAGCGGTTCGTCAAGAGAAGAAAAGAGATCGGGATGCAGGCGTTGCCGGTCAGCGCCGGAATTTTTCCAGGAAAGAACAGCCCAGGTACAGCAGGGCGGCGACGATGACAATGGTGGCGCCGGCGGGCAGATTGGGGACGTAGCTGATGACCAGTCCCCCGGTGGTGCTGACCAGGCTCAGGAAAACGGCCAGCAGCATCATGGCCGGCAGCCGGGTGGCCAGTTTCCCCGCCGCCGCCGCGGGCAGCGAAAGCAGGGCCACCACCAGGATGATGCCCACCACCTGCACCAGCAGCACGACCGTCAGCGCGATCAGGCAGAGAAAGACCGTGTTGTAGAGGTCGACCCGGATTCCGGAAATTCGGGCGAATTCCTCGTCGAAACTGATGGCCAGCAACTGGTTGTACAGGAAAAAGACGACCACCGCCAGGATCAGGTCAAGGGCCGCGATCAGGAGGAGGTCCCTGTCCGAGACCATCAGGATGTCGCCGAAGAGATAGCTCATCAGGTCCTCGTTGTACCCTCCTGTCTTGCTGATAAAGATAATGCCGATGGCCATGCCGATCGCCCAGACCGCGCTGAGGACGGTATCCAGCCGCATGCTGGCCCGGTTGAGCATGTAGGCGATGATCAGGGCCGCCAGCAGGGCTGCCAGGGTTGCCCCGGTGAGCGGGGTGAGAAAGGTCCAGCCCTGCTCCTTGCTGAAATAGCCGGCCACCCCCATGCCGCCGAGGGTGCAGTGGGCTATGGCGCCGGCGATATAGGTCATGCGCCGGACAGTGACATAACTGCCGACGATGCCGCAGGCAATGGACGCCATGATCCCGGTCAGCAGGGCGTACTGCAGAAAACGGAACTGCTGCAGATCAATCAGAAACTGGAGCATTCGTCGAATGGCCTTTGATGGAGCAGCGGTGATCGTGGCGGATCAGGGACATATCGTGGCCGTACAGGTCGATGATATTGTGCCCGGCCAACTCGCTGGTCGGGTGGACGTGAACCCGCTGGTTGACGCAGACCACGCTGGAGATGTGATGGTTGACAAAGCCGATGTCATGGGAGACGATGAGGATGGTCATCTTCCTGTTCAGATTTTCCAGGATCTCGTACAATTTTTCGCCGGCGGAGGTATCGACATTGGCCGTCGGTTCGTCGAACAAGAGCATGTCGGGGGAGGAAGCCAGGGCCCGGGCGATGAGGACCCGCTGACGCTGCCCGCCGGACAGTTCGGCAAAGGGGCGGGTCCGGTAGGCGAGCAGGTCGACGCTTGCCAGCGCCAGCTCGGCGGTCTGCTTCAATTTCCCGGAAAACGGTCCCGGGCCGCTTTTCCCGGCAAGCCCCATGAGCACCACGTCCAGCACGGAGACCGGAAAATTGCTGTCGAACTGCATGTGCTGGGGAACATATCCGAGACGATGGGACGACTTGTCCGGCGGCTGCCCGAACACGAGGATTTTTCCCCGGTCGGGCTGCAGCTGCCCCAGAATCAGGCGCAGAAGGGTGGTTTTGCCCCCGCCGTTGGGGCCGATGATCCCGATCATCTCCCGATCGTGAATCTGGAGGTTCACATCCAGCAGAACGGGTTCCCCGTTAAAGCTGAAATCGACCTGTTCAAAACTGACGACAATATCCGGGCACGCCGAAGAGTCCATTGCAGTCTCCTAATTGTCCGTTGCGGCCGGCAGAAAGGTAATTTTTTTGGCGAGGATGTCAACGTGTTCCAGCCGGACTTTGATCAGGTCGCCCAACTGATAGGTTCTGCCGGTCCGTTCGCCGATATATTTATGGGCCCGGTTGTCCAGAATATAGTAGTCATCGGTCAGTTCGGCCACCGGGACGGCCCCGCTGATGAATGATTCCAGCAGTTCGACGAAGAGCCCGAAGGCGCCTACCCCGGAAATAATCGCATCAAATTCCTCACCGACATGGTCCAGGAGGAAGAGACAGCTGAGCCGGGACCGGATGTTGCGTTCGACATCGACGGAGATCCTTTCGCGCCTGGACAGATGCAGGGCTGCTTCCTCCAGGCTGACCCCGCCGGGCACGATGGAGGGCTGTTCACCCTTCCCGCCGGACCGGTCGAGCAGGTTGTGAAGGGCTCGGTGAGCGACCAGGTCGGGGTAGCGCCGGATGGGCGAGGTGAAGTGCAGGTAGTGCTCGGCGGCCAGGCCGAAGTGCCCATTGTTTTCCGGCGAGTAGCGGGCCTGCTGCATGGTCCGGAGCATGAGGTTGTTGATGACGTACTGGGCCGGGGAGTGCTCCGCTGCCTTCACGACCCCGGCAAACCAGGAGGGGGACAGCTCGAAACGGGGCAGCGAAAGTCCCATGGCCACGGTTGTTTCGGTGAACTGCTCGACCTTGATCGGGTCGGGGCGTTCGTGGATGCGGTAGAGCACCGGCCGGCCCTTGCGGTCCATGGTCTCGGCCACGGCCTCGTTGGCGGCCAGCATGAACTCTTCGACGAGCTTGTGGGCCCGGTTGCGTTCGGCCCTGCCGATGGCCGCCACCTTGTCTTCCGCCAGGGTGATTGCCGATTCCGGGATGTCGAAGCCGATGGCCCCGCGCTTCATCCTCCGGCGCAGCAGCAGGTCGGCAAGGGTTTTCGCGGCGTCCAGCATGGGCAGCAGGGGCTGGTGGGCCTTCCGGGCCTTCCGGTCGTCGTCATAGAGGATCCGCCGAACCGTGGTGTAGGTGAACCGCTGCCGGCTGCGGATTATGCTTTTACCGAATTCCTGGCCGATGCGCTGCCCCTTGTTGTTGAAATCAAGGATCGCGGTAAAAGCCGGCCGATCCTGGTCCGGCACCAGACTGCACAGGTCGTTGGACAGCCGCTCGGGCAGCATGGGGATGACCAGGTCGGGAAAATAGACGCTGGTGCCGCGGCGGTACGCTTCAGTGTCGAGGGGCGAGCCAACCGGGACATAGTGGCTGACATCGGCGATGGAAACATACAGGCGGTATCCTGATCGGCGCCGCTCGACCGCGACGGCGTCGTCAAAATCCCTGGCATCATCTCCGTCGATGGTCACATGCGCTACATGGCGGAGGTCGAGCCGGTTTTCGCCCCATTCGGTCAGAGGGGCCAGGCCGGCCGCTTCCTGTTCCACCCGGGAGGGGAAGGTGCGGGCAAGTTCGAACTGTTCAATGGCCATCCTGATCTGCACCCGGGCGCTCAACGGGTCGCCCAGTATTTCAATGATCCTGCCTTCCGGAGGGCGGCCGTCACCCCCGTAATCAAGCATTTCCACCAGTACGGCCGTCTCAGGACGGGCGCCGAGGGAGTTGCCGGGGCGGATGAGGACCGAGAACGGCAACCGTTCGTTGTCCGGGGTCACGAATCCTTTTTTGCCGGCCGAAGTATACATGCCGCACAAAGTGGTGATGCCGCGGGCGAGCACCTTGACGACCCGGGCTTCCGGCCTGGCCCGGTCGGCGGATATGATTCGGATCAGCACCGTGTCGCCGTGGCTGGCGCCGTTGAGGTTGGACCGTGAGATAAACGGGTCCTTGCCTTTCTCGGCGGCGCCGGCAACGAGGGCGAAACCGAACCCCCTGCTGTTCAGCTCCAGGACGGCCCTGATCAGGCCCGCGTCACCGGCCGGCAGGTATCTGTTCCCCTGGCGGATGATCCGGCCTTTTTTTTCCAGCCCGGCCAGGATTTCCCTGATCGATGTCCGTTCATGCCGGGGCAGATCCAGACCGATGATCATTTCCCCCAGACCGACGGATTTCTCCTTCCCGGCAAGGAAGGCAAGAAGGCGGTCAGCCAGGAGGGTGCGGTGGTCGAGCCGTTCGGGATGACCCTTGTGCCGGCTTGTCTTCAGGGTCCGTCTGGAGGGTTGTTTGGCGATGCGCTTTTTCATTATGAAAATAAATTGGTTAAATCAGTGCAGAGGCATTATCTTCTGAAGGATGGGATTGAATACCATGCCGAAACTCCGGCCGTATTTTTTCTTTGTTCGACCGGCAACATTTGATAGAGTGGTTCGGATAACACTTTGATCCTGATCATTTTTCGTATCTTACACTATTTATGAACCACTGTCTGTCCATAAATCATAAAAGGGAATTTTCATCACCGGCCGCGGAGCAGTCGGATTGCCCTCGCCGAGGGCCGGAGCGGGCGGGCCTGTTGCCTGTCCGGGGCGGCGACGACGGCGGCAACAGGCCGTGCGGAGGCCTGCGGCAGACCGAACAGGGATTTCCGGCATTCCCCACCGGCAGCGTCCATGCAGTATAAGAAATTCGACATTGAGCAATACCGGCGGGTGATGGAGGGCCTGATCGGTTCGGGGCCTGAAACCCAGGTGTTCTGGCAGGCGCTTGATTTTGCCCTGGAAGCGCACGGCGAGCAATGGCGCCGGTCCGGGGATCCGTATATCATGCACCCCTGCAACGTGGCCCGCATTCTTGCCGAGGAGCTCGATATTCACAATGCGGAGATCCTGGCGGCAGCTCTCCTGCACGACACCGTCGAGGATGTTTCGTATGTGACTCCCGCCCTCATCAAGGACAAATTCGGCAGCAATGTCGAGGTTATTGTCGAGGGATGCACCAAGTTGACGCATTTCAGCGGCGACAAGCAGACCTTCAAGAAGATGGTGCACCGGAAAATTTTCAGCGGCGCCGCGGCCAAACCGGAGGTGATGCTGGTCAAGCTTGCCGACCGCCTGCACAACCTGCGGACGCTTTCCTCCATGCCCCGCCATAAACGGCAGAAGGTCGCGGACGAAACCCTCGACATCTATGCGCCCCTGGCCACCATCCTCGGCCTGTTCGCCATCAAGCGGGAGATGTACAACCTGGCCCTGGCCTACAAGTTTCCCCGCCAGGGCAGCCGGCTGCGGCAGCACATCAACAGGCTCAAGCAGGACAGCAGGGCGTTGAAGATCGTCGAGCAACTGCAGGCGGCCTTCGCCTTCGAGGGCATCGACGGCCGGGTATCGCTGCGGACCAAGGGATTGTGGGGATATTACGATGCCAGGCACCGGATACTGATCAAGGAAATCGAAAGTCCCCAGGAAATACTGATCGTGGCGGCGGACCGCAAGTCCTGCTACGAGGCCCTGGGCACCCTGAACCGGATCTATCCCCCCATTCCCAGGACTATCAGGGATTTTATCGCCAACCCGAAACCGACCGGCTATCAGGGGCTGCACGCCCGGGCCAATATCGAGGGGCAGAAATACCTGTTCAAGATCCGCACCGAGGAAATGGCTCTCCGGGCGCAGCGGGGACTGGTCCGCTTCTGGAGCGGGGACGGGAAGAAAAAAGGCCGTTTCGTCAAGAACCTGCAGGAAATGTTTGATATTCTCGGCAGCGACGAGGCGGTTTCCTACCGGGACATGATTGCAGCCAGCGGCCGCAAGGAGATCTATACCTACACGCCCCACGGCGATCTGATCTGCCTGCCGGTGAACTCCATCGTCCTCGATTTCGCCTTCAGCGTCCACACCGCCATCGGCCAGACCTGCATCGCGGCCATGATCGGCAACCGCCGGGTGGCGCCGGACCATGTCCTCAGTGACGGCGATGTGATCAAGATCATTCGCCAGAGCAAGCCGGTCAGGTTCGATCCCGACATTCAGCAGAAGTGCCAGACCCCGCGGGCGCGGTCGGAACTGGTCAAAATGTTCCGAAGCAGGCGCAGGGAGGTGACGGAAAGAATCGGCCAGTCGGTCCTGCACCAGGAAATGAAGCGGTACGGCCTTCCCTTTGAAATTATCCAGAAAGATGAAATGGGGGACGTGCTCGAATATTTCGGCATCGAGTCCCTGGATGAACTCTACCTGCAGGTCGGCATGGGCAAGATCCGGCTGCGGGAGCTGATCTATGAAGTCAGGACCGGTCTTTTCGGCGGCCAGGAGATCCTCCAGTCCCCGACCGGGGTTTTCAACCGGGTTGAACTCTCCACCATTGACCCGGTTGTGGTCAAATCGTCGGCCTGCTGCAAGCCCACGCCCCTGGACAAGGGGATTTTCGGCCTGCTGCAGCATTTTCGGTATAGATCCCGAGCCCCCGTTTGCTCCCTCAGCAGATTCAACGGAAAAAATCAGGCCAATAGATTAT
>JALHJD010000132.1:7795-10684 GCA_022837185.1 Desulfobacteraceae bacterium | reverse complement strand
GAGGCTCTTGAGCTGGTCGAAGTCCTCGTTGACAAGGGTCTCCATGAGAGGCCACAGCAGTTCAACGCATTCATGCACCTTTTTGCTGTGTTCGACGATCGGCCCGAAGGGCGACTTTCCGAACAGGTCGGCTATAAACGTGCGCATGGCTGGCTCCAACAATTATTCTGTAAAATCGGTATATTATGCCTGAGAAAGCACAAGGATGCTATCCAATCCGCGGCGGAATGTCAATTATTTCTTCCTTCGGAAGAGGGAATCGCCACCAACAAACCGTGGCGGGAATACGGCGGGAAAGGGGAACTTCAGTTCATATCGCCCCGGACAATTTCACCCTCGACGAGATAAATGACCTCCTCGGCGATGTTGGTTGCCCTGTCGGCGATCCTCTCCAGATGGCGGGCAAGGAGATAGAGGTTGAGAAGGCACGCGGCGTGGCCGGGTTCGATATTCATCTGCCGGACGATCTTCTTGTAAACCTGATCGCGCATCTCATCCACTTCGTCATCTTCAATGAAAACCTGCCTCGCCAGATCGGCATTTTCACTGACCAGGGCATCAAGGCTCATCTTCAGCATGGACAGGACCGACGCCGACATTTCGGTGTAATCTATCGAGAAGGTAAGGGTCGAGTCCTTGCTGATCGTCCGAACCCGCCGGGCGATGCTGACAGCCATGTCGGCGATGCGCTCCAGCTCGTTATTGATCTTGATTATGGCGACCAGCAGGCGGAGATCACGGGCTACCGGCTGGTGGAGGGCAAGGATCCGCAGGCATTCCTCCTCGATATCGATCTCCATCTCATCAACTTCCCAGTCGGAATGAATGATTTCATCGGCCAGGATCGGATCGCGGTTTTCAATCACCGAACATGCTTTCCGGACCCTGTCTTCAACAAGGGCGCCGAGATCCATGAATCGTTTCTTCAGTGCCTCAACTTCACGGTGGAAGGAAAAATGTCTGGCCATCAGTATTTCCGGAATTGTATAATTTTATTCAAGTATATGGTATTTCCCTAATGTAATTCAACAGGATTATTAATGCGTTAAATTCATGTTAGAATTGGGTTAACCGCCAAATAATTCTTGCGACTATCCCCACAGGGAGTAATTTTTCCGTAATTGTCCATTGATTTTCAAGGTGATCCCGTGTCCAAGCCCAACATTCTTGTTGTTGAAGATGACAACGATATTCAACAGCTGGTGACCTATAACCTGATAAAGGCCGGAATGCATGTGTCCTGTGCCGAAAACGGCGAGGAGGCCCTGGCCATTCTCCGGATCGAACCGGTTGACGGGATCATCCTCGACCTCATGCTGCCGGGAAAAAACGGTCTGGAGATATGCGGAATCATCCGGGGACAGGAAGAGACACAAAGCATCCCCATCATCATGCTGACCGCCAAAGGTGAAGAAAATGACATCGTCTCCGGCCTGGAAACGGGTGCGGACGATTATATCACCAAACCCTTCAGTCCCAAGGTCCTTGTCGCCCGGCTGCAGGCGGTATTGAGACGGAAGAAGGAGCCCGCCCGTGCTGAACCCGGCGACGGCGGGGAGATAACCCTGCACGGGCTCAGCATCCATCCGGGACGGCATGAAGTGCATTTCCACGGGCAGGCCGTCCATCTCACCGGCACCGAATTCGCCATTCTCCACCTGCTGGCCGACAAGGCCGGCTGGGTTTTCACCAGACAGCAGATAATCGACCGGGTGCGGGGGTATGATTTCCTGATCACTCCCCGGGCCGTCGATGTCCAGATTTTCGGTTTGCGCAGGAAACTGGGAGAGGCCGGTCATCTCATCGAAACCGTCCGGGGCATCGGATACCGGATGAAAGAAGAACGATGAGCCTCCGATGAAAACCAGAAGCCTGCTCTGGCAGATCTATCCCACCAACCTGCTGATCACCCTGGGGGCTATTTTGCTCCTCACCTGGTTCGGATCCGCCACCGTGCGCAATTTCTTCTTCGACCAGATGCGGTCGGACCTCGAGGCGCGGGCGCATCTCATCGCCCAGCAGGTCATCCGGTTCAGCCCCGCCGCACCGGATGCGCTGCAGGACTTCTGCCGGCAGGCGGGACGGCGGGCGAATACGCGCATCACCGTCATTGCCCCGGACGGAAAAGTACTGGCCGATTCCGATGAGAATCCCCTGGACATGGACGACCATGCCAAGCGCCCGGAGGTGCGGACCGCCTTCAGCGGCGAAACCGGCTCCTCCGTACGCTACAGCCGCACCCTGGGTCAGAACATGCTCTATGTCGCCATTCCGCTGAGCCAATACGACTCCGGGTCGGCCGGGGCGCTGCGGGTCGCCGTCTCCATTGCCGCCATGGAACAGGCCCTGAAATCGATCTCCCTGCAGGTCCTGGCCGCCTGCCTCCTTGTCATAGTGTTCGCCGCGCTGGTTTCCCTGCTGGTTTCCAGAAAAATAAACCGCCCCCTTGAAGAGATGACCCGCGGAGCCGAAAAACTGGCCCGGAGCGAAACGGACAGTCTCATCGCCGTCGACACCGGCACCATGTCCACCGAGGTCGCTGCCCTGGCCCGCTCCCTCAATCACATGGCCAATCAGATCAAGGACCGCATCAATACCATCACCCTGCAGCGCAACGAGCTGGAAACCTTTTTTGCCAGCATGACGGAAATGATCCTGGCCATCGACACCCGGAAACGGATCATCAGGATAAACCGGGCCGCAGCCACCCTCTTCTATCTGTCGCCCGAGGATGTCCAGGGAAAAATGCTGCAGGGAGTGATCCGCAACCAGGACCTGCACCGGATGATTGACGCGGTCCTGGAGAACGTTGAAAGCGTGGAAAAAGACGTCATTGTGTTCATCGGCGCGGAGAAGCTGATCCTCCACACCAGGGCCGTCCCCCTGCGC
>JALHJD010000132.1:0-7775 GCA_022837185.1 Desulfobacteraceae bacterium | reverse complement strand
GGGGAGCGCTCACCGGCGTGCTGATTGTCATGAATGACATGACCAGGCTGCACAAACTGGAAAATCTCCGGCGGGATTTCGTCGCCAACGTCTCCCATGAACTGAAGACGCCCGTCACCTCCATCAAGGGGTATGTGGAAACACTGCTTGACGGCGCCATGGACAATCCGGAGGACGCCAGACGGTTCCTGGAGATCACCGCCCGCCAGACCGCCCGCCTTGACGCCATCATCGACGATCTGCTCACCCTTTCAAGAATCGAGGCAAAAACGGGCGAGCAGGAGATCGCCCGCATCCGGACGAACCTGCATGAAGTACTGGAAAAGAGCGTCCAGGCCTGCCAGGCCAGGGCCGGGGAGAAAAACATCCGGATCGACATCCGGTGCGACAGCTACCTGCAGGCCAGGATCAATCCCAGCCTCATTGAGCAGGCCGTCATCAACCTGCTCAACAACGCGATAACGTACAGCTCCGACAACACCAAGGTCACCATCGTCGCGGTCAGGGAGAAACAGGAGGGCAAGAAGGACCGGCTCGTGATCACCGTCGCCGACGAAGGCATCGGCATAGAACGGCAGCACCTCGAACGGCTGTTCGAACGGTTTTACCGGTGCGACAAAGGCCGCAGCAGCGCCCAGGGAGGAACGGGGCTGGGGCTGTCCATCGTCAAGCACATCGCCCTGGCCCACAACGGTTCGGTGACCGTGCAAAGCGAACCGGGCAGGGGATCGACCTTCTCGATCATCATTCCCCAGTAGCGCCCTGCTTATTTCCCGGTCCGCCTCTTCTTTTCCCGGAAAAACAACCGGACCGGCACCCGGTCAAGGCCCAGGCCTTCCCTGAACTGGTTGGCCAGGTAGCGCTGGTAGGAAAAGTGAACCGCTTGCGGATCATTGGCGATGACCGCGAAGGTCGGAGGCGCTGTCTGTATCTGGGCGGTGTAATAAAACTTCAGGCGGCGGCCGCGGTGATAGGGGGGAGCATGCCTGGCGACCGCTTCTTCGAGCAGCCGGTTCAGGGGGGCGGTGGCAAACCGTTGGTTGAACTGGCGGTGCACCCTGCCGATTTCGGGAAATATCCGCTTTATCCCTTGCCCGGTCAGGGCCGAAACCTTGAGGACCGGGGCATAGGGCATGAAGGCCGCGGCCATGGCGATTTCCTCCATGAGCTGTTTCTGGCGCCGTGAATCGCCCTTGAGCAGGTCCCACTTGTTGACGAGGATGATGCACGCCCTGCCCTGCTCCTGGGTATAGCCGAGGATTCTGGTATCCTGATCGGTTATGCCTTCCCCTGCGTCGATGAGAACAAGGGCGATATGACAGCGGTTGAGGGCGCCGAGGGCCTTGAGTACGGAGAATTTCTCCAGTTTGTCCTGCGTCTTGCCTTTGCGGCGTATGCCCGCGGTGTCGATGAGGAGATAGGCATGCCGGCCGTGGGTAAGCAGGGTGTTGACCGAGTCACGGGTTGTGCCGGCGATTTCGGACACCACCATCCGCTCCTGGCCCATGATCGCGTTCACCATCGATGACTTGCCGACATTGGGCCGGCCAAGAAAGGCGAGCCGAATGGTTCCTTCGGGCAGTCCGGCTTCCGGACCGACCGCCGGAAGCCGCACCAGCAGCTCGTCCATCAGCGTCTGAAAGCCGTAGCCGTGATCGGCGGAAAGAGGCCACAGCTTTTCCACCCCCAACTCCCAGAAGGAAGACAGCAATTCGCTTTCCCTGTCCGGGCCGTCAATCTTGTTGACGACAAAAAAGACCTTTTTGTCCGTCCGGCGCAAAAGGTCGACGATTTCAGCGTCATTGGGGGTCAGGCCTTCCCGGCCGTCCATGAGAAACAAAATGACATCGGCCTCCTCAACAGCCTGCATGGCCTGTCTGCGGATGTGACCGGTCATGATGTCCGACTCGTCATCAATGCCGCCGGTATCAACCAGGATGAAAGACTTTTCGTTCCAGGTGACCTGGGCGTAGTGGCGGTCCCTGGTCACCCCGGGGGTCGGGTCGACAATGGCGTCGCGCCTGCGGGTCATCCTGTTGAACAGGGTTGATTTACCCACATTGGGCCGGCCGATCAGGGCGACCAGGGGAGCGGTCTCAGAGGTCATCGTTCACAAAAATCAGGAGGAAGGGTTTTGCAGTCAGGCAACCCGGCCGCCGCGGCAGGGGGCTGCATGCCCTGCAGAAGAAAAGGGGAGCCGGAATGGCCCCCCGGTTGTATGCTGATGGTGGGCGATACTGGGTTTGAACCAGTGACCCCTGCCGTGTGAAGGCAGTGCTCTCCCGCTGAGCTAATCGCCCTGTGTTGCGTTGTGCCGGGTCTTGCACTGCAACCGTGCTCTCCACTACTACCAGAATTTGCGGACGCAGACAACAGAATTATTGGCCTGGTGCCGGTTCGGCCCGTCAACAGGGGGGAACGGGCGGGCCGGCAGGCGCCCGGCATCAGAGGCTCACAATCCGTGGGCGGGCAGGCTGTCCAGGCACCGTTCCACCAGTTGCAGCAGGCGGGGATAGTTTCTTGTGCTTTGCCCGGCCAGCAGGATGTGCAGGGAGTACAGTGCGGGACGGACGAATTCCAGAAAATCGGCTTTTCCCCGCCGGCAGCCGAGAAAGGCAAATGCGCCGAGCGCCTGCATATTTCTCTGCAGGGCCAGGTGGAAGTATTCATCCCGGAACTGCCCGGCGTCGTACGGCAGGTACCGGTGCAGTTCCCTCAGGTATTCATTGAGCAGTTCGTCCTGCGCTTCGCCGGGCAGGCGGACGTAAGGGTCGATCAACAGCGAGGCGAGATCATAGGCCAGCGGTCCCAGTCGGCCCCCCTGGAAATCGATGATTCTGATCACGCCGTCGCGAATCATCAGGTTGCGGCTCTGGAAATCACGGTGGAGAAAGAAATGGGCCGGCGCCCGGCCGGCATGGTCGGCGATGTCATTGAACTCATTGTGCAGCTCCGGGCCGGGGGTCTCCAGCCTGAGAAAATCACCGCACAGGGCCTGCAGGAAATAGCCTGACTCACGTTCCAGCATCAGCCGCCGGTCGTAGCGGGGGGTCTGCCAGCACCAGGAAACATCAAACCCGCGGCCGCCCTCGATCTGCATATGGACGAGCGCCCGCACCGCCTGGCGGTAATATTCCATGAGCGCGGCTCCGGATCCCCCGTCTTTGCGAGCCAGGTCGAAGAGCCGGACGTCACCGAGGTCCTCGATCAGGAGCAGGCCGCTGTCTTCAGCAAAAGCAAGCGGCCGGGGCACGGGGACCCCTTTTTGAAACAGGTGGCGCCCTATGAGCCAGGCTGAGCGCGCCTCGTCTCTTTCCGGCCTCTGGCCGCCGGCGGGAAAAACAGCCACCAGAAAGCTGCCGTCGGCCATGCGCACCCGGTAGAACTGCCGCTGCGAACCGTCTCCGGCCAGACGCCGGATTGCCGCAACCGGATGGCCCGCGGCCGCTCCGCTGAACAGCGGCAACCTGCCGGTTAATTCAACTATTTGATTTCTCTTTTTTTCCATACGCATTACTGTATGCTCTGGATATACTGCATTTCTATCTGACCCTGAACCATTGAACCATGTCAATGCAAAACGAATTCACCCGCTCACTGTACAACGGGGACGAGTTTACCGTCACCTATGAACTTGTCCCCGGCCAGGGTTCGGGCGGCAGGCGGGTGGACCGTCTGCTCGCCTTTGCCGAAAAGGCGAAGGCGGACGGACGGATCAAGGCCCTGTCGATAACCGACAACCCCGGCGGCCACCCCGCCCTGGCCCCGGTGGCCATAGGTTCCGATGTCCGGGAGCGGGGCATGGAGCCCCTGATACACTTTTCCCTCAAGGACAAGAATCGCAACCAGGTCGAAAGCCATCTATTCCACTACCATCGGCAGGGGTTCGCAAATCTGCTGGTGCTCGGCGGCGATTTTCCCCGCCCCGGCTACCACGGCCAGGCCAAGCCGGTCTTCGACCTGGACAGCGTGCAGACTCTCCGGCTCATGCGCGACATGGAGGAAGGCACCTACCAGAAATATTTCGGCTCCCGCCGGCCGGCTTTTACGCCGATTTCCTGCAATCGCGGCTGCGTGGTTTCCCCGTTCAAGGTAGCGGAGCCGGAACAGGTCTGGCAGTATGCCAAGCTCCTCAAGAAAATCGAAGGCGGGGCGCAATTCATCATTACCCAGCTCGGCTATGACATCTGCAAGTTTGAAGAGCTGATCAGGTTCATGCGGGACAACGGCCTCACCGTCCCCGTGCTCGGCAACGTCTTCGTCCCCTCTCCCGCCGTTGCCGGATACATGCTGCGGGGAAAGGTGCCCGGCATCGTCTTCCCGGAACTGCTCGCGAACATAATCGAGGAGGAGGGAAGAAACAGCGACCGGGAATCGCGCCTCATCCGCGCCGCCAAGATGATATGCGTGCTGAAGGGGCTGGGTTTTTCCGGGGTCCACCTGGGAGGCAACGGCCTGCGTTTTGACGATGTCAGGTTCATCCTTGATACGGCCGAGGAATTGACGCCGCACTGGGATGAACTCCGCCGGGATATCCATTTCCCTGTCCCCGGCACGTGGTACCTGTACGAATCAGCCCGGCCCGAAGCCTGCGGAGAGAAAAGGAGCCCGCTTGCGCCGGGGCGGCTGCACTCCCGGCAGTACGGCCATAAAATCGCCCACGAATTTTTTTTCTCTCCTCCGAAGCCCGCCGGCCGGCTTTTCGGCGGCCTCTGCCTGTTGTGCGCCAGGACAAGGAAGTCGACGGCCATTCTGCGCACCATCGAGAAATGGATCAAGGGGTTTCTGTTCCACTGTCTCATGTGCGGAGACTGCACCCTGGTCGAACTGACCTATATCTGCCCCCAGTCCGGATGCCCCAAGAACCTGCTCAACGGCCCCTGCGGGGGGAGCAGACACATGACCTGCGAGGTGCATCCGGACAGGTACTGCTACTGGGTCAGGGTATATAACCGGGTCGCCCGCTCCTCCACTCCGGAACTGCTCGGGCGGACTCCGTTCCTGCCCCCCCGGGACTGGACCCTTGACCGGACTTCATCGTGGATTAATTATTTCAGCGGCAGGGATCACTGCCGCCTCGACCTGACCAGGAAGGAAAAATAACCGCCCCACCACGGCAGACAACGGAAGGCCATGAACTTTATCTTCGAACGGTGCACGTATCTGTTTGACCCCATCCACCATTACTGGGAACACGAGCGCATGCACCGGAAAATCTCGGTGCTGCTCGTCCTGTTCTTCCTCATCAGCCTGCTGGCCATCGAACTGAACAGGCAGGGCATCCTTCCCGCCGGGATATCCGCCGTGGTGCCGGGCAGCCATTTCTGGGCCATTCAGGCCGCGTTCACCGTCGTCCTCGTCCTGGAAATCATCAGCCTGATCTTCACCCTCCCCTGTTCTTTTTCCCAGTCGGTCGGCAAGCAGTTTGAAATTCTCTCTCTCATCCTGATGCGCAACGCCTTCAAGGAGCTGTCCACCCTGCCGGAACCCATCACCTTTACGGGCAACGAGGACGCCATCCTGCGGATACTTTCCGACGGTTTCGGGGCCCTGCTGCTGTTCGCCTTGCTCGGCGTCTATTACCGTGTCCAGCCGCAGCAGGCCGAGGAGGGTGGAAAACACGCGGACCTGTTCAGCTTTGTTGCCGCCAAGAAAGGGATCGCCCTGATTCTGCTCGGACTCTTCCTCTACATGGGAGCGGACATGATACTGCAAACCCTTGCGGGCAGAGAACATTCGGACTTTTTTTACGGTTTCTACACCCTGCTCATCATCACCGACATTCTGGTGGTGCTGATCGCCCAGTGCTTCCAGCCTTCGTTTTATTCAGTGTTCCGCAATTCAGGCTTTGCCCTTTCCACCCTGATCATCCGGCTCGCCCTGGCGGCGCCGGCCTACTACAACGTCCTGCTCGGCGCCGCCGCTGCGGCTTTCGCCATATCCATGACCATGATCAGTTCCAAGCTGTTCACCGGCCAGGTGCGGAAACGCTCCGACAATTGTACGTGAACAAGGAGGCAGCCGGAAGAAACGCCCCAACGGAAACGGCGGGGAATGGTCAACCAATGATCCTTTCGGGGGCGTTATACACGTTGAGCCTGCCCGGGCGGGCATAGCAGACCATGGTCATGCCGGCCCGGCGGGCAATGGCAAGGGCAAGGGATGATGCGGATGTGCGGGACATGACGATGGGTATCCCGATGCGGGCGCATTTCAGGACCATGTCCGAGGTCAGGCGCCCGGTCGTGTACACGGCTCCCCGGGGGTTTGCCCGGCCAAGCAGGATGGAGCCGACCACCTTGTCCACGGCGTTGTGGCGGCCGATATCCTCGAAAAAAACCTGCAGCCCCCCGTCGGACCAGAGACCGCAGCCGTGCACGCAATGGGTTTTCTGGCCCAGATCGGATTCATGCAGGACCCGGCGGATGAATTCGCCGATCTCGGCAAAGGCCATGGAATATTCCTGCAACGGCTCGATCTTGCCTTCAAGCATCTCCCGGGAGATTTTGCCGGTCCCGCCGCAGCCCGAGGTGATGATGACCTCTCTGGGCTCCAGGTCCTCCTCGACGTCGGCATGGACCGATATCCGCCCGTCGGGACAGACAAGCACTTCGCGCACCTGCCCCGGTTCCTCGATATATCCCTGTCCGAACAGGAAACCGGCCCCGAACTCCTCCAGGCCGGTTTCCAGGACCATGGACGAGCCGATCTCATTGTCGTTCAGGGCGACACGATAGGGTTTTTCCACCGCCAGCAGTTCTTGGGCGCGCTCCCTTCCTTTCGCGGTGACAAGAACCGTGTCATGGTGGTACAGGGTGGTGTTTTCAACTCGCTTCATGGAACGAATTCTTCCTCCACTGAGTCATGCAAACATCTGGAATCCGCGCCCTCCCCGGAATTTCATTCCTGCCTGTATAACACAGCGCACCGCAATCGAAAACCAATAATTCAACTGACTTCCGGCTGATCCCTGGATCATGCGGGCCACCGGAAACAGAATCACAGAAGAAGAAGGCACCCCCAGACAACGGCGGCATTGAGCAGGGAAACAAAAACGGCGGCGGACCCCATGTCCTTGGCATGTCCTGCAAGCGGATGGGGCTCCTCCCCTATTCTGTCGACCACCGCTTCCAGGGAGCTGTTCAGCAGTTCGACCGTCAACACCAGGAACAGGGAGCCGACCAGTAAAATCTTTTCGACTACCGTGTTTCCCAGCCAGAATCCCAGGGGACCGAGCAGACAGGTAAACAGGACTTCCTGCCTGAACGCCGCTTCGTTGACAAAGGCATGCTTGATTCCCTGCCAGGACCACTGGAGCGCCCTGAACAGTCTTGTCAGACCGGCGGCATTATGGGGTTTCATGGCAAACCTCCTGCGGCGGCGGGGAAAAATCATGGCCGGAGATAATGAGATGCCATGGAACAATGTGGTTCAACGGCATCGTCCCTGGGTCACTGATGAGAAAATACATTGTTCAGCCCCCGATGTGCAATTCGATAATATCAGGAAAAGAAAGAAGAAAAACGAAAAACATGTATATGCTTTTTGCTCCTGATCGGTTATGCTCTTGTACCAGATTCCGCCAAAACAATGAACCAAACATTATCCCTCTGCATACATTTTGCGAAGCCGGCAAAATTGACCGGCAGGACGATGCACGGGGGTTTGATTTTTTCGGTTCATCCGGTTTGAGCGTACTTAATTGAAAAAGTGGACATACTGTGCCTTTCTAAAGAAGAGACCAATCAACTTTGGAAAGGAGATCCAGTATGTCC
>JALHJD010000476.1 GCA_022837185.1 Desulfobacteraceae bacterium | reverse complement strand
GTCAGCATGATCATCGCGAGCGAATCCATCAGGCAGCCCAACAGCAGGTAAATGACAATGATGAGGCCCATGATCACGATTCCGGGAAGCTGCAGACCGGAGACAAATGTTCCGATGTCCGCCGGTATCCGCGTGACGGCCAGAAAGTGCCCGAACACCGTCGCCCCGGCCACCACCACGAATATCATGCAGGTGATCCGCGTCGTGTCGTACAGCGCGTTTTGAAACCCCTTCCAGCTCAGCGTCCGGCCGATCAAGGCGATGACGATCGTGCCCGCCGCCCCGATGCCCGCCGCCTCCGTCGGCGTGAAGAAACCGGCAAACAGCCCTCCCATCACCAGCAAAAACAAAATCAGCGTCTCGATCAGGCCCGACAGGGATTTGCCCCGCTCCTTCCAGCTGCTCTTCGGCCCCCGCGGCCCGATCTCCGGACGGAAGGCCGTCCAGATCAAAATGGACAACACAAAGAAGCAGGACAGCAAAATGCCCGGAACCACGCCGGCCATGAACAGCTCGCCGATCGACTGCTCCGTCATGATGCCGTAAATGATGAAAATCGTGCTCGGCGGAATCAAAATGCCCAGGCTGCCGCCCGCGGCAACCACGCCCGTCGCCAGAGCCGGATCGTACTTGTACTTCTTCATCTCCGGCAGGGCCACGGAGGCCATCGTGGCGGCGGTGGCGCTGGTGGAACCGCAAACGGCCGAAAACGCCGCGCAGGCCCCGATGGTGGCGACGGCCAGCCCTCCCGGCAAATGGCCGAAAAACTTGTGCGCCGCGTTGAACAGGCGGCTGCTGATTCCCGAATGAAACGCCACCTGCCCCATCAAAACGAACAGGGGAATCACGGTCAAATTGTAGGCGCTGAAAGTGGAGTAAAAGTCGCGGATGAGCAGGTTTGCGGCGGCGCTCCACGACACCAGAACGCCGAATCCCAGGTACCCCACGATCGCCATCACAAAGCCCACCGGCAGGCGCAAAAACATCAGCAGGATCAAAACGGCAAAACCGATCAAACCGGTCAACGTCGGCGTCATCCTCGTATCGTCCTTTGCAGGGATTTGGCAAAATCGACCATCAACAACAGGGCCAAAAGGGCGCAGCCGGCCGCAATGCCGAGGATGAACGGGTAGGGCGGCAGTTGCAGCGTCAGGGAGACTTCGCCGCTTTTCCGGATGTCGAGCGCATAGAT
>JALHJD010000131.1 GCA_022837185.1 Desulfobacteraceae bacterium | reverse complement strand
ACCTTGCAAATATATCCGCTTCCCAGAAAAAATCAACCATTTTTAAATGGCTCACCAAACAAAAAGCCGGAGGTTGCCCTCCGGCTTTTTATTCCACATCTGAAACAGAAAAAATATTTCTACATTATTGAGTCAGGGGGTTTTTGACATAGGCGCTTTCCCGATAGCGTTCGAACGCCATGGCAAAGGTTCTGTACACCAGGTGGGCAAACTTCGTATAGGGCATGTACAAAAACAGCATCATGACCGAAACAAGATGCAGGTAATAAATGACATAACCGACCGAAGCAACGTTGATCAGGCGGAAGAGTTCAGCCGCCAGTCCAGTCACGCCGACCGCCATGATCATCCAGATCAGAAACCAGTCGTAAAAAGTCCGGGTGGTCGTTCCCTCCGCCTCCTTGCGGGAACGGTTGCCCCAGAGGATGCCGATCCCGACGATCAGGGCGATGGCGGCGACATTGGCAAGAATCTTGACCGGATTCCACATGGATATCGGACCATGCAGGGAAGGATAGAAGATGCCAAGGATGTCCTGGACGAAAAATGAGTAGATCGTGACAAACAACAGGGCAATGAAAGAAAGCAGCAGGGGCAGATGGCCTTTCAGCCGATCGGCGTTGGTGATGCATTTCTTGAAACGGGCATGCTGAACGATCTCCACAACGGAAGGCCAGAGGAACTCCTTGATGAACTGGTTGACAGAAGGCCTGTACAGCGGCTCCTCGATTCCGGAACTCTTGACCATCAGCTTCCACATGGCCGACACGCCCCGGTATGAGGCGTAGACAGCGAGCAGGAATGCGGGGACCATGATGATATCGATGAAGAAGACATTTTTGGCAAGGAGACGGAAATCCCAATGGCCGAAGAAGTGCCCGTACCCGTAGCGGGCGAAATCCTCTCCGGAAGGTATGTGCATGCCGCCGGAAATTATCCAGAAGACAAAAATTATGACCGCCGGGATACCGATGAGCAAGGGCAGGTTCTTGCCGGAACTGGCCAGGTTGGCCAGACCTTTGGGCCAGCCGAAATGCTTGTAGGCGTACGCCCTTATCGCGCCGAGAACATCGCCGGGTTTGGCACCCCGGGGACAGTAAGTGGTGCAATCACCGCACTGATGGCACAACATCACATTGGCATCGCCCAACAGCTTTTCCTTCAATCCCCACTGGGCCAGGATCATCTCCCGCCTCGGAAAAGGGTTGCCGTCAGTGGAGAGCGGACAGACCACCGAGCAGGTGGCGCATTGATAACACTTCTTGAGAGTGTCTCCACCCGCGCTCTTCATGTCCTTGATAAAATCGAGATCGGGTTGCACGTTCATTGACATTTTGTCCTCCTGTCCAGAATATCGTTTCGACGTCAGTCTGGTAATATAAACTGTATATCAAATACCGGCAACCGTTGCCGGACGGTTTTGCCGCCCGGCAACGGTCAGTGCAAACAAAAGGTTAGAAGCCCTTGAACGGATTGGGACCCATCTCGATGATTTCTTCAACAAACTCCTCGATCATCTGGGGGATCTTGTCATAATCGGAAATGGCAACCTGCTTGACCGCGCAGCGTTCCGGTTCAAGACCAAGCGTGCCCAGAGACTCGCCGATGTTTTCCATGCGTTTGTTCGCCAGTTCGCTGCCTTTGACAAAATGGCACTGGTAATCATCTCCCCACCTGCAGCCGAGCAGCAGGGCGCCGTCCATGCCCGAGGACATGGCATCCTTGATCCACACCATGTTCATGGAGCCGAGGCAGCGGACCGGGATAAAACGGACCAGCTTGTTCAGGCCGTTGCGGTGCATGCCCGACATGTCAATGGCCGGATAGGCGTCGTTTTCACAGACAAAAACAATGATCCGCAGTTTTTCTTCGTCGTCGTCGGGAACTTCTATGGACTTGACCATGGAACCGATCATGTCAATGCTGTAATCAGCAAAATTGATAATGCGTTCCGGACAGGCTCCCATGCAGGTGCCGCAGCGGCGGCAACGGGTCGGATTGGGCAGCGGCGTGCCCTTGGGATCATCGTCAATGGCGCCGAAAGGACACTCCTCGGTGCACCGTTTACATTGCGTGCACCGCTGGAAGAAGAAATCCGGATAAGTCTGGTCCCCGGCACGCGGATGGACCGCCACGCCGCGGTTGACGGACTCCAGGCATTGAATCGCCTTAAGGGCCGCTCCCGTCGCGTCGTCCATGGTTTCATCCATGGCTTCCGCCTTGCGTACGCCGCCGCAGGCATAAACGCCGGTGCGCCTGGTTTCGTAGGGAAAGCAGATAAAGTGGGAGTCGGCATAGCCGTCAAACAGGCCAAGATCGGCAAAGGCAGGGCCCTGGCGATAGGCGAGGTTGACGGTCGGTTTGTCGAGGGTGGTCGGCACCATGCCGGCAGCCAGGACAACCATGTCCACATTCAGATTCATGGTCTCGCCGAGGAGCGTATCTTCGGCTTCGACCACCAGGCCGCCGCCCTGCTCCTCGACCTTGGTGACCGCGGCCTTGGTCAGAAAAATGCCGTCATCGCTCTGGATGCCCTTGTAAAACAGCTCCATGTTGCCCGGCGTGCGCATGTGCTGGTAGAGAATGTACGCCTTGCCTTCCGGGTTGTCCTCGCGGACATACTTCGCCTGCTTCAGGGCCACCATCGAGGTGACGGAGTTGCAGTAGGGGAAATCCTTGTCGTGCTCCTTCCCTCCCGGGCTCTGAACAAAGGCGACATTGGCCGGCACCTTGCCATCCTTGGCAAGCTTCTCGAATTCGAGGTTGGTTACCACGTTCTTGATCCTGCCGTATCCGAGATGCTCGTATTCAGACACGTCCGCGGAGCGCCAGCCGGTTGCCGCCACAATGGCACCGAACGTTTCGCCGTTGGGATTTTTCTCGGTATAGACCTTCAGGCCGGCATTGGGATCTTCCAATTCCCCTTTTTCAATTTTTTCCTGTTCATCAACGGTAACCTTGGCGGGCGCATCCCATTCCCCTTTTGTGCCCGTCGGCTTGAAGGTGGCGGTATAATCGCCGGGAGCGCCGGAAACCCGCGCCACCTCGGTCCCGGTCCTGACGGTAATTTTCGGATCGGACTCGACTTCGGCGATCATCCGGGAAATGGAATTTTCCTCCAGCTCGGCGTAGGGATAGCTGAGGGGAAATTGTTTGCGCCAGTTGACAGCCTTGCCGCCCAGAACTTCCTCCTTCTCGACGACGGTCACTTCATAGCCGGCCTTGCTTGCTTCTCTGGCAGCCGTCAAACCGGCGATGCCGCCGCCCATGACCAGGATCCGCTTATTGATCGATTCGGGGATGTACGGTTCCGGCAGTTTTGTTTTCTGGGCGCGGACAACGGCCATGCGCACATAGTCCTGACCCAGTTCCTGCAGAAACTCGTCCACACCTTCGGCGGCAGGGGCTTCCGCTGCTTCTTCCCCTTCCTTTTGGACCGGTGCGGCGATCCAGGCAACCTGTTCGCGGAGGTTGGCACGGACAGTGATCGTGTTCTCGCCGAAATCAAACTCCTTCTGCATCACCCGAGGCGAACAGGCGGCGACAACGATGGTGTTCACCCCCTTTTCCGCCATATCCTTTTCAATCAGCGCCCTTCCCTCTGGCCCGCACAGGCAGGGATGATCCTGCATCGGTATGCCGGCTTCGGCGGCGGTGCTCTTCAGGGTGTCCACATCAAGCACATCGCCAATTCCACATCCAGTACAAAGATATGCACCATATACTTTATCCATTGACATACCTCCTATTTTCCGATCTGAATAGCTTTCAGGGCAGCTGCGGTGGAAGACTGGCCGCTTGTGTACACGTCAACTGCCGATTTGGCGCACCCGGCGGCAAACTGCCCTTTGCCGGCATCACTGACGACAAACCCGTTGGGGTCCATCCTGACCCCAAGAGACTTGCCGGTCTGACCCAGAGCCGGCTGCATTCCGGTAGCCAGGACGCACAAATCAACTTTCTGCTGGATCTTGACGCCGGTGAGGGCGTTCTCGGCCACAACGGTGACGCCTCCGTCAGACTCGGGGATGATATCGGCAACCTTGCCCTTGATGAACTGGGACTTGGGATCTCCCAGGAGTTTCTCGCGGAAATGCTCATATCTCCCCGGAGTGCGCAGATCAATGTAAAATACGTAGATCTGGGCTTCGGGATATCGTTCCCGGATGTAGGTCATATGTTTGAAGGTGGCCATGCAGCATATATAAGAGCAGTATTCGAGGTGATTTTCATCACGGGACCCGGCGCATTGAACAAAGGCGATGGACTCCGGCTCCTTGTTGTCGCCGGGCCGGAGAATTTTCCCCTTTGTCGGGCCGTTCGGGGCGGCGAGCCGTTCCATCATCATATTGGTGATGATGGCGGAGGACTGGCCGAACTTCAGATTGTCCATTTTCTTGGCATCGTAGGGATCCCAGCCGGTTGACCAGATAATGGAGCCGACATGAATGGTGAACGTCTCCGACTGCATGTCCAGGTCAACCGCGTCATACTTGCAGGCCTCTTTAATCGCCTCAAGGGTAGCGGGCGAACAGGCTTCCTTGTCCAGGACATACCGATAGGGGAAGGCCATTTCATGGGGCAGGCGGATGGCGGTGGTCTTGTTCATCCCGAAGTTAAAGGGATCGTCGATCATGTCGGTGCACACTTTGGCGCATTCACCGCAGGCGGTACAGTTGGAATTGACGTAACGGGGCGCGGTGACCAGTTGGACCTCGTAGTTGCCTGGTCCGCCGGAAATGGACTTGACCGTGGTCATGGAATAGGTCCTGACCCTGCGGTTGTCCTTGATGCGCCTGAAATTGATCTCGAGTCCGCAGGTCGGGGGACAGAGTTTAGGGAAATACTGGTTGAGCTGGGCAACCCGGCCGCCGAAGGAGGGATTTTTTTCGATAACAAACACATCGTTTCCCACTTCAGCAGCTTCCAGGGCAGCCGTCAGGCCGCTAATGCCACCGCCCACAACCAATACAGCACCAGTTCCTGCAGTGTCGCTCATGCCAAACCTCCATATATGCTGGTATTGATAAAAGTTACGTTCTGGCTCAAATGAATCGAGTTCTTTTCTATACCAGGAACCCGCCTCAATTCAACCAAAAAATGGCTGATATGAAAAATCTCCAGGCCCCCGAAGGAGCCTGGAGATTTTTCTCATCCGATCGTGTCTCTAAAAGATTACAGCCACGGATCAGTTTCAAAAATGTTGACACAGTTGACCTTCTCGCACTTCCACTCCTTGGTCTTGGGATCGAAAGTGGAGTTGACGAACACCTTCCAGTTCTCGTCGTCACAGGTCGGGTAGTCAGACCTGTAGTAGAAGCCCGGGTAGCGGGATTCCTTGCGGAACTCGATGTGGCGGATGTGGGACTCGACACACCAGATGCGGTGGTAGTTCTCCCATGCCCGCAGCAGTTCGTGCAGGTCGCCGGCCGCCATCTTTTCCGCATCCTCGCGCATCATGCGCAGAAGATCCAGACAGATGTTAAGCAGCTTGCCGGAGGTCATGTAGTAGGTTGCAACACCGCCGCCGTATTCGTCGGTGGCCTTCATCAGGCGCATCATCAAACCGGCCGGTTTGCAGTAGTTGGGGTTGACGTCCGCGGCCGTGCTCTTGGCTACGTGCTCCAAGTACAGCTTGACCGGTGCGTAAATCTCATCGGCCAGTTCCTGGGGGGTCTGGGCCAATTCCGGGTTGAAGCTCGCATGGTCGCGAACATACTTGACCATCTGCTTGGCGGCAATGCGGCCTTCGGCATGGGAACCGGAGGAGAACTTGTGCCCGGAGGCGCCGACACCGTCACCGGCGGTGAACAGGCCGTCAACGGTGGTCATGCGGTTATAGCCCCACTTGTACTGATGGGAACGCGGCCCGTCGATTGCCGGGACCCAATCCTCGCTCGGCCCGGAGGTCCAGATGCCGCAGCAGCCGGAATGGGAGCCGAGCATGTACGGTTCGGTCGGCATGATCTCGGAACCGACCTTCTCCGGCTCGATATTGGCACCGGCCCAGAGACCGGCCTGACCGACGGACATATCGAGGAAGTCTTCCCAGGCCTCGGATTCGAGATGCTTCCAGAATTTCTGCACGGCCTTCTCATCCATGCCGGCAGCGCGCTTCTCTTCAAGGAAGGCGTTGAGGGCAACGTCGGTGGCCATGTAGATCGGGCCGCGGCCGGCTTTCAATTCATTGAGCATCAGGTGGTTCCGCAGACAGGTCGGCGTAACCGCAGAAGCGCCGTACGGCATGAATTTGCCCAGTTCATCCTTCACCGCATCGCTGTTGGCATAGAATTCGCCGAGGCCGTTCTGCACTTTGGCCTTGAACAGCAAGAACCAGGCGCCAACCGGGCCGTAGCCGTCTTTGAAGCGGGCCGGGGTGAAGCGGTTTTCCATCATGGTCAGGGTAGCACCGACCTGGGCACACAGGGTGTAGGTGGACCCGGCGTTCCATACGGGGTACCACGCACGGCCCTTGCCTTCGCCGGTTGAACGCGGACGGAAAATATTGACCGCGCCGCCGCAGGCAACCAGGGCGGTCTTGCACTTGAAGACATGGACTTTGTTTTCCCGGACGGAGAAGCCTACCGCGCCGGCGATCTGGTTGTCAACGTTCTTGTCCAGGAGCATCTTGACGATGAACACGCGCTCGATAACGTTCTCTTCGCCCAAGGCCTTCTTGGCCGGCTCGGCAACGATGCACTTGTAGGACTCACCGTTGATCATGATCTGCCACTTGCCGGTCCGTACCGGCTGGCCCCCCTCACGCAGGCTCGGAGCGGGCTTGGCGCCGTCCAGGTTGTTGCCCTGGTCATCCTTCTTCCAGACCGGCAGGCCCCATTCCTCGAACAGCTTGACGGACTCGTCAACGTGGCGGCCGAGGTCGTAGATGAGGTCTTCGCGAACAACGCCCATCAGGTCGTTGCGCACCATCTTTACGTAATTTTCGATGGGGTTTTCGCCGATATAGGTGTTAATGGCGGAAAGGCCCTGGGCAACAGCGCCGGAACGCTCGAGGGCGGCCTTGTCGACCATGATGATTTTCATGTCATCCGGGGCCCACTTCTTGATTTCAAATGCGGCGCCGCAGGCAGCCATGCCGCCGCCTACTATAAGCACATCACACTCGTGCTCCTGAATCTCCGGATTCGGAACAGCTTTCAACTCGCCTTTCGGCTTATTCGGTAATGCCATCTTTCAATCTCCTTAAGATAAATATTCAGAACAATTCTGATGCAACCTTCTCCAGACGCCTACTTCGCCAGTTTCTGAGGAGAGGGCATTTGAGCTTCAAGGAACAAACATTCGTCATCAAGATTGGCGCCCTTCTGGCCGCCGTACTCGTTGGCAGCACCTTCAGCCGTGGTTCGAATCGGGAATTTGAAGCGCTTGACATTCCCGTTGCGGAATTTGACGGTCCACATAATGGAATCGGAGCTCCGCATCGGCTGGACCATGCCGCCCATGGGAACGAAGTCATCATAGCCTCGGACCATGATAGCGCCCTGAGGGCAGATTTTGACACAGGAGTAACACTCCCAGCATGCATCCGGCTCCTGGTTGTAGGCCTTCATTTCCTCAACATTGAGGACCATGAGGTCGTTGGGGCAGATGTACATGCAGGCAGTCTTATCGCCACCCTTGCAACCATCACATTTTTCGGGATCTACGTAACTTGGCATTAAACTACCTCCTCACTTGGATTTTCCATACACAGCTTTGCTTGCGCAAAACCAAATAAACCACTCTCTATATCATCCGAAAAAAAGAACACCTTTACGGTGCTACACCGCGTGGCTTCTTTTCCGGGTCGCCGTCAATCGCCCGAGCAGGTGA
>JALHJD010000475.1 GCA_022837185.1 Desulfobacteraceae bacterium | reverse complement strand
GGCCCTTTCGGATGGCCGACTTGTCATTCGCGATCACTCCCAGCTCAAGTGTGTCGATATTCGGGCGGAATAATTCCTGAGGCCGCGCTGCGTTTACGCGGAGAGTAGCAGCTTTCACTTCGCAGTTGCTTCCGGCGCGACATGCGCTTATGAGTTTGGCCATGAATATTCTTGCATCACATACACGCCGGAGTTTCCTGAAACAATTGGGGTTGATTGGCGCAACAGCGCCGTGGATCACATCGCGAATTGGCCGTGCTGCTGCCAATGAGACAATCCGCCATGCCAGTTTCGGCGCCAGCGGCATGGCCGCTGCCGACACATTCCTGCCGGACAAAAGCTCCTTGAATTCCTTCAAACGCTCCGGCCTGGCCATCGAATCGAGCAGTTTGTCCTGCTCCTTGATCTGCTCTCCGGTCAGGTCGGTGACGCTTTTTATGCCGTAGCGCTTGCACACATAATCCAGGTACTGCTTCACGGCGATCTTGTGCCGGCTGAGCTTGGCAAACAACACCTGCCCTGCTGCAAAGGCGTTCCCGCCATCTTGTGGTGAGCTTATTGAACCATTCCCATCCTTTGCAGTGGACTGTTTCTCTTCACCGTATCCGGGCATTGCCGCCTGTGTATTTTGCTGTGATGTCTGCGATTCCGGCGTCTGCTCCAGCCATTCCGTGAGCAGCTTGCCGGTTTGTTTCGACGGCTTGAAATATTGTCCGTCAAACAGCGTGGTCCTGTCTTTCGTGGAAGAGGCGATGTGGTTCTGATCAATATCCATGAACACGGTGAACTCGTACTCCATGCCGTCACGCTGAATGGGCGACATGCCCAACTTTTTCACGCTCTTTTTGCCGCCTTCTTCCACCTGCGTGTATTCCATCTTGCTGCGCATGGTGGCGATGATATGACAGGTCGATTGCAGCAGCGCGTCCACCAGCTCGTTGTGCTGCGGCGTGACCATCCGCCAGGCCGACCAGGAGTTTCCGGACTTGTCGGCGATCATTCCGTGCCGGTCCAACAGGCCGCCCGTGCCCGCCCAGGCGTGGGTGAGCGAATCGACAATGATCGTATCGTAACCGGCAACTTCTGCGGCCTTGATGGCGGCCACGTATTTCTTGGGTTCAAACGGCGCATCCAGCGTGCAGGCGTCATATGCGCCCAGGTGGTCATACAGTTCGCCCGATCCCCTTTCCGTGTC
>JALHJD010000474.1 GCA_022837185.1 Desulfobacteraceae bacterium | reverse complement strand
CCCAGTTCCGTCCACCAGGCGGATTATCTTTTCATGGAATCGACTTACGGCAACCGCAACCACAAAGGCGAACGCGAAAGCCTCGATGAACTGGCCGAAGCCATCCGCTACAGCTACCGCAAAGGCGAAAAGGTCGTGATACCCGCCTTTGCGGTGGAAAGAACGCAGGAAATCCTCTACTCCCTGCACCTGCTTTTGCGCGACGGCCGTCTGCCCAAGGACATGCCGGTTTATCTGGACAGTCCGCTCGCCATCAAGGCGACGGATATCTTCCGCCGCTATCACAGCTACCTCGACGGCGACACGCAGGAACTCCTCAAAAACGGCGAGGATCCGCTCCGCCTGCCCAATCTGAAACTGTCCGTCAGCACACAGGAGTCCGTCCGGATCAACGAAACCCGGGAACCGGCCGTCGTCATTTCCGCAAGCGGCATGGCCAACGCCGGACGCATCAAGCATCATCTGCGCCACAACCTGTGGCGTCCGGGCGCCAGCATTGTCTTTGTCGGTTTTCAGGCGGAAGGAACGCCGGGGCGCCGCATCGTGGACGGCGCGAAAAAAATCCGCATTTTCAACGAAGACATCGCCGTCGGGGCCAGAATCTTCACCATCAACGGATTTTCCGCCCACGCCGGACAGGACCAGCTTCTCGACTGGCTGGCCGATTTTAAAAACGGCAGCCTGCAAGTGTTCCTCGTCCACGGAGAATTTTCCGCTCAGGAGCATCTGGCAGGGCTGATTCGTGAAAAATTCGGCTTCCCCGTAACGATTCCGGAATATCTCGAAGAAATCGTCTTGAAAGCCGGCGCCCAAATGGAAGAAATCAAACCGGCGGCTGTCGAGGCCGGTCCGGTCAGCCTGGACCGGCTGATCATTGATTTGAGAAACGAACTCGATGACATGGGCGGCAGGATGGATGACCTTCACCGCCTTCCCGCGGATCAGCAGGTCCGGATCGCCGAACTTCTGCGGCGGGCCGCGGCCAATATCGGAGAGATAAGAGACAGGTCTCAGGAGGTTCAAGGTTCAAGGTAGGCTTTATCTTTCGGCTGCGTTATGGTAAAATCTCACATCGTATAAGCAATATCGGCGCTGTCATGATATGCTTGCCTTATTCACGTCCCACGGAAACACGAAAGTTTTTTTACATAAAAAGGAGGATCATTCATGAGTATCGTGAAGGACATCCCATCTGCGAAA
>JALHJD010000473.1 GCA_022837185.1 Desulfobacteraceae bacterium | reverse complement strand
CCCGAGGAACTGCGCGTCCGCGGCGAGAACGGCCGGGCGGCGGTCCGGGCCAACATGGGCGCGGCCGGGAGGTACGCCGTCATGATTGTCAAACATCTGGCCTGACGGCGCCGGCCGCCCTGGCTTTACCCGCCATCCGCGTCAAACCGGCAAACGTTGCGCCTGCTGTCTTGACAGGCGGCGAAAAGGTGGTAAAAAGAAACGGGTTCAATCCGCGACGGGAGGTTTTTTATGCTGAAAAAATATGAAGCGGCCAGCGAGCAGGTCAATCTGACCCGGACGCTCATGGCCCGGGCGCTGATCAACAAGTATCTGAACAGGACCAACCTGATCTGCTATTCCGAACTTTCCCGTCTCATCGGCTGCGAGGCGTTCGTCAAGCATGAAAACCATAACCCGACCGGATCGTTCAAAATCCGGGGCGCGCTGAATTTTTTCCATCACATGTCCAGGGAAGAGCTGGAAACCGGCATTCTCGTGGCGACCCGCGGCAACCACGGCCTGGCGATGGCCTGGGCGGGGCAGTGGTTTCACGTGCCCTGCACGGTGGTCGTTCCGGAAAACAACAATCCGGAGCTCAACCGCATCATCGAGAGCTACGGCGCGGAGCTGATCGTCCACGGAGAGGATTTTTACGACGCCCAATCCTACTGCGACGAGCTGGTGGACAGCGCGGGCTATTATTATGTCCAGCAGGGCAACGAGCCGGAAATCCTCAACGGCATCGCCACCATGGGACTGGAAATTCTGGAGGACCTGCCGGACGCCGATACGATCATCTGCCCCATCGGCGGCGGCGCCGGCTGCGCCTCGCTTTTGAAAACCGCGCGCGCAATCAAACCCTCGATTGAAATCATCGGCGTGGAGCCGGCCAACGCGCCGTCTTTCTACACGTCGTGGCAGAGAAAGCAAATCGTCACGCTCGACGAAGCGCACACGATCGCCGACGGGCTGGCCGCCCGGACCGTTTTTCATCTGCCGTACGTGATTCTCCGGGACACGATCAACGACGTCGTGCTGCTTTCCGAAGACGAAATTCTCGAAGGCGTGCGCATGGCGCTCACCGCGACGCACAACCTGGCGGAAGCCGCCGGCGCCGTTTCGCTGATAGCCGCCTGGAAAATCAGAGACCGGCTGGCAGGCAAGAAAGTGGTCATGATCATGTCCGGCGGCAATCTCAACATGGATCATCTGAAAAAAGC
>JALHJD010000472.1 GCA_022837185.1 Desulfobacteraceae bacterium | reverse complement strand
AAGTTCGAAGCGGAATTGATCCGGTTCCACGGCCGTGAAGGCATCGGCGTGATCAGCGACACCGACCCGCAGCCATTGATCATCAGCTCCCACCTTGGTTCCTTCGGCATTGTCACCGTGGGCCGGATCAACAACATGGACATGCTGGTCAAAAAGGCCTTCAGCCGGAAGTGCCATTTTTCCGGGACCACCGATGGCATCACCAGCCCGACGGAAATGGTGGCCATGCTGATCTGCCAGGAGGACAGCTTTGAGGCCGGCATCCGCAATGCCCAGGAAGCCATCCAGGGATCGTGCTCCCTGCTCCTGCTGACGGAGAAAGGAATCTACGCGGCCCGTGATCGCCTTGGCCGGACCCCCCTGGTGATAGGGCGCCGGGAAGGGGCCGTCGCGGTCAGCTCCGAATCGTGCGCCTTTCCCAACCTGAGGCTGGAGACGGCATATTTTCCCGGTCCCGGCGAAATCCTTCTTATAACTCCCGACGGCTGGGAGCAGCGGGCTCAGCCGGGCAACCGCATGCAGGTCTGCTCCTTCCTGTGGGTCTATTACGGTTATCCGGCCTCCGAGTACGAGGGCATCAACGTGGAGGACGTGCGCTATACCTGCGGGGCCGCGCTTGCACGCGACGATGATGTCGAGGTGGACCTGGTGGCAGGCATTCCGGATTCAGGTATCGGGCATGCCCTCGGCTATGCCAACGAAAAGAAAACCGTTCGTCAAGTATACGCCGACCTGGCCGCGCAGTTTCATGCCCCAGAACCAGGAAATGCGTGACCTGGTGGCCAGGATGAAACTGATCCCGGTGCGCCGGCTCATCCAGGGCAAGCGGCTGCTGCTGTGCGACGATTCGATCGTCCGGGGCACGCAGCTCAAGGACAACGTTCAGGTCCTTTTCGATTGCGGCGCCTGCCAGGTCCACATGCGCACCGCCTGTCCGACCCTGATTTATCCCTGCGAGTTTCTGAATTTCTCCTCGTCGCGGTCCACCCTTGACCTGGCCGGCCGCAAAGTCATCAAGGTGCTCGAAGGGCGGGATGACAAGAACCTGGACCAGTACGCCCGGGCCGGTTCAGCCAGGAACCTGGCCATGGTCGAGGAGATCCGCAAGCTGCTGCGCCTGACATCGCTCAGGTATCAGCGCCTGGAAAACCTGGTAGCTGCCATCGGCTTGCCCAAGGAGCGCCTGTGTACGCACTGTTGGGATGGCAGCAGTTATTACTGAGTTGATTATGGGGCCTTCCCGGCCTAAACGGAATTGCGAGAGGGGCCTATGAGGAAAATTCCTCTGAACTGCTGAAGGCGGCAGTAGAGGAAAATGCCAATCTTTCCGAGGCCGTCAACGATGCATCGACCTCCATGAGGGGGAAGACCGCTGTTTCAACGCCGACATGTTCTGTCGCGGATTCATCGAGAATCCCAACGTAACCAATCGGAATTATGGGGGTTCCCTGACTCACCCCAACCTGTTTGCATTCAGAATTCAATCCCGCTTAGCGATTTAGAGGGCAACGCCCCACCCAGCATTGCGGGGACGAATGAGGAGGATAAAATGTTTGCGCACCCGACCTGCGTATGGTGGCAAGAAGCTCGATTTCGATACCGATTTCGATTTCGATGAGATATTTCCTGCGCTGGGGTGACGAAAATTTGCACCCGCGGGGTCGGGTTCGTTATCGGCAAAGGGATCGATCCGGATTGCAGCAGGGCCGAGGGGTCTTTTGGCGCACGGTAATTTTTGCATCCTATCTATCTGATCTAGCGTTATGTTATTCATAAGCAATAATCCGACAGCGAAGCTGCGAACTCCTTCTGTCTTCTGTCCTTCCATGAGAAGGCTTGTCAAGCAGTGTCCGACGTGGCGGACCACTTTTCCCCGCAAAACCCGTTCACGTCACGCTTCCATCCGCACTC
>JALHJD010000471.1 GCA_022837185.1 Desulfobacteraceae bacterium | reverse complement strand
AAACGGTCCCGCGGGTGACGGGATCGCGTTCGACGACGCCGATTGCGACGTCGAGGCCCGCCTCCTCGGCCGCCCGGCAAAGCCTGTCGGTCACCGGACCGGGGACATCCACGGCGCAGGCCAGGTAGTCCGCGGCCGCCTTCCACTTCAGAAGCGGATCCCTGCTTTCGCTCCAGACAAAAAACGGGTAGCCCGGAAGCCACGTCTCGCCAAAGGCGGCGATCGACGCCCCTTCCCGGCCCGCCTCGGCGATGAGACGGCAGGCTTTTTCGGTGGAGGCCTCCACGTTGAAAAAGACAGGCGCGGCCTGTATAGCCGCCAGTTTAAATGTTGGATGTTTTCCCATGGCGATCCCCCCGGCAATCGTTTTTTGCGGCAAACACTCTACCGCAATGATTTTCGAACAGAATTGCCCTATTCTTTCCGCCCTGTCAAGGACGCGAAAAAAATTCAGGGAGTCGCTGGGGGGCAGTCCTCTGCCCCCCAACGGAGTTTTAAAGTTGACGGAAGAAGAAAGCGCTGCGCGGCGCCGCTATCGTCGGCCGCCGCCTTCTTCCGGATTGGAACGAAAGTTCCTCCAAAGCAAAGAGGCTTTTCCTTTTGGGGCGGTTTATGTTTCTTTCGCCGCGCTGATGCCGGCCAGCCGGCCGAACACGATGCAGTCGGCCGTCGCATTGCCGCCCAGACGGTTCGTCCCGTGGACGCCGCCCGTCACTTCTCCCGCCGCATAAAGCCGGGGAATGACCTTCCCGTAGCGGTCGATCACCTGGCCGGTCGTGCCCTTGGTGCGCAGTCCGCCCATGGTGTGGTGGACGCCGGCCTGGGTGGGACTGGCATAGAAGGGTCCCTGCTCAATCGTTTTCAGATTGGCCGACTTTTTGCCGAATTCCTCGTCCTTCCCCTTTTTAACCATTTCATTGTAGTTGCGGACGGTTTCCAGAAGCGTTTGCTCGGGCATGGAGAATTTCGCATTCAAAATTTTGGCCAGCTCCTCCAGCGTATCGGCTTTGAAGGCCAGGCCGTCTTTGAGGATCTGTTCTGTCATGGCCGGATTGAACCGTTTGGTGCAGCGCTCGTCCGCCACCCACAAAAGCACCTTCTGCGGCTGTTTCAGGATGGCGGCGGCCAGCACATCGCGCCGGGCCAGTTGCAGCGCGGCCTCGGTGGGGTATTCATCGCCCGTGCGCAGGCGGGCCAGTTCCG
>JALHJD010000470.1 GCA_022837185.1 Desulfobacteraceae bacterium | reverse complement strand
TACCGCTAAGCTGATCGCTTGTCGTACTCTCTCATCATTAAAAGGCTCTTTGTTCAGGTTAAAGCCTACATAGCTATACTCTCTGGACTGATAGCTCTTCACGTCTAATCGATCATTATCTTTAACCAATGGGATAGACTGAGAGGATAAGGTAGTCACATGAACCTGTCCTGTCCGTACGGCAGCCATTCGGGAGGATTCATCTTTCATGGTCATATACGTCAGCCCGTCTAGTGCAGGAATTCCTTGCTCATAATATTCCTCATTTTTCGCTAGCTTGACATGGGTATCCGGCACCCACTCTGTGAATGTAAAAGGACCCGTACCTACCGCTACCTGCATCAGGTCACCATGCTCCTCAACCTGGAGTCGGTGCCTCAGCCCGACGACGCGGCCGACGTGGTCCAGGAGGTCTTTCTGGCCGTGGCGACCCACGTGGCGGGTTTCCAGGGTGGAGGGCCGGGCAACACGTTTCGCGGGTGGCTCTGGACGATCGCCCGAAACAAAATCCGCGATCACTTCCGCCGCCGCCAGGGACAAGCCCTCGCCCAGGGAGGGTCCGACGCGCAGCGGCGCCTGGCACAAATCCCCGATTCCGCTGCCCCAGAAAAACCCCAGGCCGAGTCCTGCCAGTCTCCCGGCCCGGACGCGCCGCCGGACGCCGTCTGGATCGACCGCGGGGCGCTGGAACTCATCCGCGCGGAGTTCGAGGAGCGGACCTGGACGGCGTTCATCCGGTCCGCGGTCGACGGACTCCGCTCGGCGGACATCGCCGACGAGTTGGGCATGACGAAGCGGGCCGTGCGCCAGGCCAAGTACCGCGTCCTGCGCCGCCTGCGCCAGGAACTCGCCGGCCTGCTCGATTGACCGCCCGGTAGCACGCCGTGTGCCGTGGCTGCGTGGTTGCGAGCACTCGGTGGAAACGAGCGGACGGCACTCGGCGAGTGCCTGCTACGGGCATTCGGCCCCGCGTGGCGCTTTGGCGTTAGAAGGATAGAGACGGGCGGGGAGCGTCGGATCTATGCCGTACCCCCCCGCCAAGGGCGGCCTGCGCCGGCGCCGAGGGTTTCGCCGGGAACTTCCGATAGGCGGTTTCCCGTTGGGGGGGAGCCAAGCTGGCGCGGGCCGCCCAGTTGCTCCTCCTCCGACAGGTGCAGGTCGGGCTTTGCATCCTGACAGAAGCACGGAGTCAGGCTGGAAAGCCTGA
>JALHJD010000469.1 GCA_022837185.1 Desulfobacteraceae bacterium | reverse complement strand
ACACGGAAACGGGAAAAAAGATAGAAGACATCCTGGTAAATTTAAATACAGGGAAAAACATCACATTGATTGTTGTGACGCACAACAAGCTTCTCGCCGACAGGATGTCCGGCAGAATCGGTCTGCGCGACGGGGAAATTTATGATTTACAGTAAAAAAACGCTTTTCGCCCTTCTACTGATCCTTCTTCTGCCCTTGAGCCTTCTTGCGCAGGCCCGGGCCGAGACTCCCCGCAAGATCGCCGTTCTGCCCTTTCAGGTTTACGCCGGCACGGAAGGCGCTCCCTTGCAGCAGACGTTTGCAGATCAGCTGACCCGGCTGCTGCAGCGGGAAGCCAGGGTGTCGGTCGTCGCGGCCGGCGATCATGCGGCAGGCGGCGCGCCGACCAAAGCCGGGGCCGTTGCGGCCGGCAAAGCCCTGGGCGCGGACTTTGTCGTCACAGGCAGCATCACGCAGTTCGGAGAAACCCTGAACATCGACGTGCAGATCATCGACATCACCCGCGAAGCCGCCCTGTCCCCCGTCTCCGTCCACGGCAGGGAAATGGCCGCGCTGGCGCAGGAGCTTAAAACGGAAATCCTCGCCCGCACGGGTCTTCTGGACAAGATCGTGCGGATCGACATTACCGGCAACCGCAAGATCGCCGTTGACGCCATCCGGCAGCAGTTGCGCAGCAAGGCCGGCAATCCGCTCAACGCCGACGACGTCACCGAGGACATCAAGGCCATTTTCAAAATGGGATTCTTTCTGGACGTCCGGGCCGACGTAACGCCGGAGGAGCAGGGAAAGGTCCTGACCTTCACAGTCGTCGAAAAAGGGCTCATCTCGGAAATCCGCCTGGTCGGCAACAAGGCGCTGGACCGCGACGATATTCTGGGCGTGATGACGGTGAAAACCCGGCAAAGCTTGAATCCCGAAAAAGTCAAAGAAGACATCCAGAAACTGAACGGCTTTTACTACAACAACGGATTCGTGAACGCCCAGATCGGCGAACCGGTGATCACGCACGACGCCAAGGGCATTTACATCAAAATTCCCGTCAAGGAAGGCAAGCGCTTCAAAATCGGCAAGGTCGAAATTTCGGGCGACCTGCTGCAAAAGCCCCGGACCGAGCTTTACGCGGCGCTGAAAACAAAAACCGGCGCCTTTTACGACCGGGAAGCGATCCTCAAAGACATGGAAATGATCACGACGACCGCCAACGACGA
>JALHJD010000468.1 GCA_022837185.1 Desulfobacteraceae bacterium | reverse complement strand
GACCAGCTTGCGGTCGGAACTATCGATGAACTGGACGGCTTCGGCGGGCAGACCGGATTCTTGCAGGGCCAGGCGAATCGCCTGAACCAGCGCCCGGTTTGTGGCAATCGTCTCGCTGCCGCCTCTCAAAATGATCGCATTTCCGGTCTTCAGTGCCAGCCCGGCGACGTCGATGGTCACGTTGGGGCGGGATTCGTAAATCAAGCCAATCACGCCAAGCGGGACACGCATTCGTCCCACGCGCATGCCGTTGGGCCGGACGGTCATGCCGGTGATCTCGCCCACCGGATCGGGCAGCGCGGCAACCTCGCGCAGTCCCTGCGCCATGGCCTCGACGGTCGCCTCCGTCACCGTCAGCCGGTCGATCATGGCCCGGGAAATTTTCTTTTCGCGGGCGGCGGCGACATCTCTTTTGTTTTCAGCCAGGATCAGATCCCGGTGCCAGACCAGTTCGTCGGCCATGCGCAGGAGCGCGGCGTTTTTGGCGCCCGCGGACATACGGGCCAGACGGCGCGAAGCCGCCTGAGCGTCTTCGGCAATTTTTTTAACGGAACTGTGCATATCCATTTCTACCCTCGATCTGCAATATTGGAATAATGACTTGCATTTTCTGTAATTATTGATAAAAGCCGCAACTGTCCATGATAAGAACCGTTTGGGGGAAAGGTGGCTTTACCTGCGTTTCCAAATATATCTACAAGACAAAAAGAGATGTGTCAAGGCCTTTGCCCGGATGACTGAAGATGAGCCGATTACGCATCAAAGCCGGTAGAAAAGCTTATGAAATCATCAAGGACGGCGGTTTTGACTTTGACGCCGTTTCCGCCTATTTCGGAGCCGCAGTCGGACCGCGCTGGCTTATCGCCAGCGGCTTTGATCTGACGCTTTTGACGCAAAAACTGCTGGGAAGGTCCCGCCCCGTCCATCTGATCGGTTCATCGGCCGGTGCCTGGCGTTTTGCCGCCTGGCTGCAGCCCGAGGCTCTCGACGCCTACCGGAAATTCCTGCACGCTTACGTGCACGTCGGCTTCACGCGAGAGGACACGCCCGACACCATCCTTAACAAATTCAGCGAAATCATCAATGCCTACATTGAAGACGATGCGCTCTCCTTTGCTCTGGCCAGCAAGCGCTACCGTTTTTCGGTCATTACGGCCCGCGCGCGCGGTCTGGTCGCGTCCGAATCGCCCCTCCTGCAGAAGAGCGCCC
>JALHJD010000467.1 GCA_022837185.1 Desulfobacteraceae bacterium | reverse complement strand
CCGAACCTGGTCATCCTCATCGATTTCCCCGATTTCAATCTCAACATCGTCGCCCGGGCCGCCAAAAAAAGGGGCATCAAAGTCTTTTACTACATCAGCCCGCAGGTCTGGGCCTGGCGCAAGGGACGCGTCGAACAGATCAAGCGGCTGGTGGACAGGATGGCCGTCATTCTGCCGTTCGAAGTTGATTTTTACGCGGCGCACGGATTTGCCGTCGACTACGTCGGCCATCCGCTGCGCGACACGGTGAAAAGCGCTTTGACCAAAGCCGGCGCCAGGCGGGAATTCGGCCTTGCCGAAACGGCCACAACCGTGGGACTTTTGCCGGGCAGCCGGACGGCGGAAATTCAAAAGCTCCTGCCGGAAATGATGAAGGCGGCGCAAATCATTTCCCGGGAAATTCCGGAGGTTCAGTATATTCTGCCGCTCGCGGGCACACTCGATCAGCGCGACGTCGAACGCATCATCTCTGCCGCGCAAATTCCCGTCCGGATCGTTCCGGGGCGCACCTGCGACGTCCTTGCCGCCTGCGATCTGGCGATCGTCACGTCCGGCACGGCCACGCTGGAAACGGGCCTCATGGGCGTGCCCATGGTCATTATTTACAAGCTGTCGCTTTTTTCGGCGATCATCGGCAAGCTGTTCATCAATCCCAGGCACATCGGCCTGGTCAACATCATTGCGGGCCGGACGGTCGCGCCCGAGCTGATCCAGCTTGACGCCACCGGCGCGCGCATCGCCTGCGAGGCGCTCGCGATTTTACAAAACGAATCAAAAAAGCAGGCGATGATCGCCGACCTGGCCGCCATCCGCGAGCGTCTGGGCGAACCGGGCGCCGCAGGAAGGGCTGCGCAAATCGCCTGCGATATGCTATAGGAAAAAATTATGGAAGCTTTTAAAAGATTGCTGCTCATGGCCAAGAAGTACTACCTGCGTTTCATCCTGGCCGCTATCTGCATGGTCATTGCCGGCGGCCTGCAGTCCGCCCTGCCGCTCATCTCGAAGCCGGCCATCGATAAAATTTTCGTCAGCAAGGACATGGGCGCCCTGACCTGGATTCCGTTTGCCATCGTGGGCATCTTCCTGTTCAAGGGCCTGTGCAACTACGGGCAGAATATCCTGATGAGCTCGATCGGCCTGCGCATCGTCGCGGATCTGCGCAACAAGCTCTACGAATGCATTCAGCGCCAGTCTCTGTCTTTCTTCACGGGACA
>JALHJD010000130.1:4648-12689 GCA_022837185.1 Desulfobacteraceae bacterium | reverse complement strand
CCGAGCCCTACAAGGGCAAGGGTATCCGTTACGAGGGCGAGCACATAGTCCGGAAAGTCGGAAAAGCCGGCGCGAAATAACAATTCATCTGGTGGTAGGCAATGGCGAAGACAAATCCAAAAGAAGTCGCACGGAAAAAGCGCATCAAACGTATTCGGACCAAAATATTGGGTACTCCGGAAAGACCGCGGATGTCTATTTTCAGGAGCAACCGGCATATATACGTGCAGATCATAGACGACACGAAGCATGCAACCCTGGTGACCATGTCAACCAAGGACAAAAGTTTTGACGGGGTCGATGTCAAGGGCAAGGTTGCGCAGGCGCGGAAAGTGGGCGAAGTGATTGCCGAAAGGGCGAAAAATTCGGGGATTACCCGGGTGGTGTTCGACCGCGGCGGCAATCTGTACCATGGCCGGGTCAAGGCAGTATCCGACGGGGCCCGCCAAGGCGGACTTGATTTTTGATCAAGAGCATAGATTCATTTCTGAACACTAATATCACGGGGGTGTTACTTGGCTGATTTTAAACGGGCTAAAGAAGGCAACCAGGAAGAGCTCATAGAAAAAATTGTCTATATCAACAGGGTCGCCAAGGTTGTGAAAGGCGGCCGCCGCTTCAGTTTCAGTGCAATTGTCGTGGTCGGTGACGGGAAAGGAATGGTCGGCTACGGACTCGGCAAGGCCAATCAGGTGCCTGAAGCTATTCGCAAAGGCGTGGAAAGTGCCAAAAAGGATATGCGGCGGGTTGCCCTGACCGAAGTTTCCATCCCGCATGCAATAAACGGGAAATTCAAATCCGGCACGGTGATGCTGAAACCGGCTTCCGATGGTACCGGAGTCATCGCCGGCGGGGCCGTTCGGGCTGTTCTGGAAGCGGCGGGCGTGCAGAATATCCTGACCAAGTGCCTCGGTTCGAACAATCCGCACAACCTGGTCAAGGCGACCATGGACGGCCTGCGAAAGCTGCGCTCGGCCGAAGAGATTGCCCGACTCCGTGGTCTGAAGGTCGACGAGATGGTGGCCTGAGGCCGCCGCTGCAAATGAACAGGTGGAATTATGACTGATACGATCAAGATAACCCAGGTGAAGAGCTGCATCGGCAGCACCCGGAAGATCAGGGCGACGCTGACCGGCCTCGGCCTGACGAAAATGAACAAGACCGTTGCCAGGAAGAATACTCCGGAAATCCGGGGGATGCTGACCAAGGTCATGCACCTGGTGCGGGTGGAGGAATAACGATGCTGACGCTGAACAATCTTTCCCCGTCGGAGGGATCACGCCGCAACAAGAAGCGCGTCGGCCGCGGTCAGGGAAGCGGCCACGGCAGGACCGCGACGCGAGGCCACAAGGGTGCCAGGGCTCGAAGCGGGTATACACGCAGTCCGGGTTTTGAGGGAGGCCAGATGCCGCTGCACCGCCGTCTCCCCAAGAGGGGGTTCACCAACATCTTCAAGAAGGAATTCGCCATTGTCTCGTTGCGCGACCTGAACCGCTTTGAAAAAGGCGCGACCGTGGATCGGGCGGCGCTGGTGGAGGCCGGACTGGTCAAAGCGTCGGACGGCATGGTCAAGGTCCTGGCCAACGGCGACATCACCGCGGCCATCATCCTTGACGTCGACCGCGTGAGCAGCGGCGCCAGGGCAAAGATCGAAGCCGCCGGCGGATCAGTAAAGGAATAACCGGATGAGCGGTCTCGCCAGCGCGGCAAGTATTCCCGAACTGCGGAAGCGGATCATTTTTACCCTCCTGATGCTGATGGTATACAGGATGGGTGTCCAGATACCCACGCCCGGAATCAACGGAGAGGCCCTGGCCGCATTTTTCAAGCAGAATGCCGACACCCTGTTCGGGATGTTCAACATGTTTTCCGGCGGAGCGCTGGAAAATTTCTCGATTTTTGCGCTGGGCATCATGCCGTACATCAGTGCCTCGATCATCATTCAGTTGCTGACCGTGGTCGTCCCCCAGCTGGAGCAGCTGAAAAAGGAAGGAGAGGCCGGCCGCCGCAAGATCACCCAGTATACCCGCTATGGAACCATCGGCCTCAGCCTCATCCAGAGCATGTTCATCGCCACTGGTTTGGAGGGGATGGCAGGACCGAGCGGCGAACCCATCGTCATGGTGCCGGGACTGCACTTTAAACTGATGACCATGCTGACCCTGACCTCGGGCACGGCGTTCATCATGTGGCTCGGCGAACAGATGACGGAACGGGGCATCGGCAACGGCATATCCTTGATCATTTTTGCCGGTATCGTGGCGCGGATGCCTGCCGCCATCGGCAATACCATCCAGCTCGTCAAGGCCGGGGAACTGGCGGTTATCTTCCTGCCTATTCTCCTGGTCATGATGGTCGCCATTGTCGCTTTCATCATCTTTGTCGAAACGGCTCAGAGACGTATTCCCATTCAATACGCCAAGCGAGTGGTGGGCAGAAGGGTCTACGGCGGCCAGTCCAGCCATCTGCCTCTCAAAATCAATATTTCCGGGGTCATCCCGCCTATTTTCGCCTCGTCGATCATGATGTTCCCGGCAACCATCGGCAGCTTTATCCAGATAGACTGGGTTCAGAAGGTCTCGGCCGCCCTGTCGCCCGGAACAGTCTATTATTATATAATTTTTACCGGCTTTATCGTTTTTTTCTGTTTCTTTTACACAGCCGTGACCTTCAAGCCGGACGATGTCGCCGAAAACCTGAAGAAAAACGGAGGATTCGTCCCGGGGATACGTCCGGGCAAGAAGACCTCCGAGTTCATCGACAAGATCCTGACCCGATTGACCGTCGTCGGGGCAATCTATCTCAGTGCGGTCTGCATCATGCCGACCCTGTTGATCAGCAAGTTCAACATACCGTTTTATTTCGGCGGCACGGCGCTTCTTATCGTGGTTGGCGTTTCCATCGATACGATTTCTCAGATAGAATCCCACCTGGTCATGCGCAATTATGAGGGATTTCTCAAGGCAGGCCGAATCAAAGGACGGCGCTGATAACGGGATACAGTGACGGATCAGGAAAAGGCCATAACTGTCAAAACGCCCGAAGAGATTGCCATCATGTTCGAGGCGAACCAGATTGTCGCCGGGGTTTTGCGGCTCCTGCAGCATCAGGTTCGCCCGGGATTGTCGACTCTGCGGCTGGACCAATGGGCGGAGGAATACTGCCGGGATCATCATGGCGAGCCCGCCTTCAAGGGATACAGAGGATTCCCGGGCAGCCTGTGCGTCTCGATCAACGAGGAGGTCGTCCACGGCATCCCTTCCAATAAAGTCATCCTGCGGGAAGGAGATATCGTCAGCGTGGATTTCGGGGTCCGATACCAGGGTTTTTACGGCGACGCAGCTGTTACCATCCCCATCGGCAACATCTCCCCGCAAAAGGAAAAACTGATGAGGGTGACCCGGGAGGCGCTCGATCAGGCCATCACCCAGGTACGGGTCGGCAACAGGGTCGCCGATATATCCAGGGCGATTCAGGATCATGTGGAGAAGAACGGCTTTGCCGTTGTCCGGCAGTTTGTCGGCCACGGTATCGGCACAAATCTGCACGAGAGTCCCGAGGTTCCCAATTATGTGCAGGACAACCGTTCGTCGCCCCGGATCCTTGAAGGGATGGTCCTGGCAATTGAACCGATGGTCAATGCCGGAACATCCAAGGTCAAGGTACTGGGAGACAACTGGACTGTCGTGACCGCGGATCGAAAGCCTTCGGCACATTTCGAGCATTCGGTTGCCGCCACGGGCAAAGGTCCGTTCGTCCTCAGCGCTGTGCCGGAGGCCTGAATGGAGCCACGTGTTCGCATGCGGCATCTCTCCGAAAAAGTGGTTGAAAAAATAACGTAACTTAGATATATTACAATTTTTTGTGCTGTTCGATTTTTTTTAGAGGATGTGGAGTATGTCCAAGGAAGATGCCATAGAAGTGGAAGGCACCATCATAGAGCCGTTGCCGAACGCGATGTTTCGCGTCGAACTCGATAACGGCCACAAGGTGCTTGCGCATATCTCTGGTAAAATGCGAATGCATTATATAAAAATCTTGCCCGGAGACCGGGTAACCATTGAGCTCTCTCCGTATGATCTCACGCGGGGCAGAGTGACATTCCGTTCCAAAGGCGGAAAAAGATAGACGCAGAACGTTGGCGAATTGCCCGGGAGGACGGCGATGAAAGTACGGTCATCGGTAAAAAAAATGTGCAGCGACTGCAAGGTGCTCAAGCGGAGAGGAACGGTCCGAGTCAGTTGCAAGAACAAGAAACATAAGCAGCGTCAGGGGTAGACCGACAACCCGGAACTGATTTGCAAAAAGGAGTAAGCTCTTGGCACGTATAGCTGGTGTAGATTTACCGAAAAACAAACATCTTGACAGGGCGCTGACCTATATCTACGGCATAGGCCTGTCCTCGGCGCGGGAAATACTCGATAAGGCGGACCTTCCCTATCAGATGAACAGTGACGACCTCAGCACCGACGAGGTCACCAAGATCAGGAAGATCATCGAGGCCGGGTACATGGTTGAGGGCGACAGACGGCGTGAAGTGTCCATGGATATCAAACGCCTCACCGACCTCGGATGCTACCGGGGCCGCCGCCATCGCCTCGGACTGCCCTGCAACGGTCAGAGGACAAAGACCAATGCCCGTACCCGCAAGGGACCGCGGCGCGGTCCGGCGGTCAAGAAAAAGTAGTCAACCCTGATTTTCCACGTTGAACAACGCGGAAGAAGATAATACGGAGCAGTCATGGCAAAGCAGAAGAAAACCGCCGGGAAGGTCAAGCGCAAAGATAAAAAGAGTGTCCCGGAAGGAATTGTTTCCATTTATTCAACCTTCAATAACACTCTGGTGACGATTGCCGACCGGCAGGGCAATGTGCTCTCCTGGTCCAGCGCTGGAGTGATAGGATTCAAGGGGTCCCGGAAGTCGACCCCCTTTGCCGCCCAGAACGCCCTGGCCGATGCGGTTGCCAAGGCAAAGGAAAACGGCATACGCAAGGTTGAAGTGCGTGTCAAAGGTCCCGGCCCCGGCCGGGAAGCTGCGCTTCGCGCACTTACGACGGCCGAAGTCGAAGTGAGCAAAATAAGCGATATAACGCCCATCCCTCACAACGGCTGCAAGCCCCCCAAGCGCAGAAGAGTATAAGAAGCGCCGCAAATTTTCCACGGCGGGCCCGCGACCGGTCAACCCGGCATGACGGGTCGCAGCCGACTCATCACGGAGGTATAAGTTGGCCAGATACACAGAAGCATCCTGCAGGTTGTGCAGGCGGGAAAATCTGAAATTATTTCTCAAGGGTGAACGGTGTTATTCTGATAAATGTGCTTTTGAACGGCGATCCTATGCGCCGGGTCAGCATGGTCAGAACAGATTCAGAAAAATGTCCGACTATGCCGTCCAGTTACGGGAAAAACAGAAAGTCAAGCACATGTACGGCATGCTGGAAGGCCAGTTCCGCAATTTTTTCGTCAACGCGGAACAAGCCAGGGGCGTTACCGGCGACAATCTGATCATGATGCTTGAACGGCGGCTGGACAACGTCGTATACCGCCTTGGTTTCGCCGGTTCCAGGAACCAGGCCCGGCAGCTCGTCCGCCACAATCATTTTCTGGTGAACAACCGCAAGGTCAATATCCCGTCGTACCAGGTCGCGGTGGATGATGTTATCTCCCTGAAGGAAAAGAGCAGGAAGAATGAAGTCATCATCGACAATCTCGAGGGAGTGGCCCGCAGAGGCGTGCCCGCATGGCTCGAGCTTGACGCCCCCAACTTCCAGGGAACGGTCAAATCCCTGCCCGGCAGGGAAGAAGTCACTATGCCGATTCAGGAACAGCTGATTGTCGAGCTGTACTCCAAGTAACATTAACCGTCAGGTAGAGCATGGCACAGCAAATCATGGAAGAAATCCCGTTTTATAAAAACTGGCACGATCTCATCCGCCCTGAGCGGATCGAGGTCAGCAAGGAGACCCGCACCAACAGGTACTGCAAGTTTGTCTGCCAGCCCCTGGAGCGCGGCTTCGCCACCACCATCGGCAATTCCCTGCGCCGGATACTGCTGTCGACCATACGGGGCGCGGCGATTACTTCGATCAGGGTGGACAACGCCCTGCATGAATTTACCACCATTGACGGCATTCATGAGGACCTCGCCGAGATCATCCTGAACTTCAAGCAGGTCCGGCTCAAGCTGAATCATTCGGATTCCCAGACGGTCACTATCGACAAAAAAGGCCCCGGAGTAGTTACCGCCGGCGACATCAACGGAGAACCCTATGTGGAGGTGATGAACCCGGAGCTGCCGATCTGCACCATAACCGGTGATACCCGGTTCAGAGCCGAACTTGAGGTAAAATGGGGCAAGGGGTATCGGCCGGCGGAGCTGAATAAGACCGAAGATCAGCCCATCGGCGTTATCCCGATAGATTCTGTGTTTTCGCCCATCAGGCGCATTCAGTATGTTGTCAGCCAGGCCCGCGTCGGCCAGCAGACCGACTATGACCGGCTGACCATCGAACTGGAAACCGACGGCAGCGTCACCCCGGAAAACGCTCTGGCCTTCGCGGCGAAAATACTGAAGGACCAGATGACCATCTTCATCAATTTTGACGAGGAGTCCGCTGAACCCGACGAAGAGGAAATCGGCGGCGATGATAAGGACAAGTATCCCTCGTTCCTTGACAAGGATGTCGATGACCTTGAATTGTCCGTTCGATCAGCCAATTGTCTGAAAAATGCCAAGATTCAGTATATCGGGCAACTGGTGCAGAAGACCGATGCGGAGATGCTCAAAACCAAAAATTTCGGGCGCAAATCTCTGAATGAAATCAGAGCCCTGCTGGCGGAGCACAATCTCTCTCTGGGGATGAATATCGAGGGGTGGATACCCCCTGATCAGCGGGAGGAAAAGGAAGACGAGGCCTGATATCCTCATTTCTTTTCAATAACGGCAAACTTAACGGATTACGTTTTTTAGGGACAGGACAATGAGACATAGAAAGGCCGGCCGTAAACTGGGCCGCACCGCATCACATCGCAAGGCAATGCTCCGGAACATGGTGACTTCCCTGTTCGAGCACGAACGTATTGTCACCACGGTTCCCAAGGCCAAAGAGGCCCGCCGGGTCGCCGAAAAGATGATCACCCTCGCCAAGCGGGGCGGCCTGCATTCCCGGCGGCAGGCCTATTCGTATATTCAGAGCAAGGACGTGGTGGCCAAGCTGTTTGACCTGATCAGCCCCCAGTATGCCGACCGGCAGGGCGGTTATACCCGGATCATCCGCACCGGCAGCCGGCTCGGCGATGCCGCGCCCATGGCTATCCTTGAGCTGGTCGGGTATGAAGATACCGAACCGGCGGTTGAGGAATAGTGCCGGAAATCGTCCGAAGACCATGTGACGGAAAAGCTGATATGGCTCGGGCCATATCAGCTTTTTGTTTTTAACGATGCCCAACATCATCCCCGATCAGGAAATGATTCCCGAGGGCCGCACGGTGGTCGGCCCGGAACCCTTTCAGTTTCGCTGTCATCCCGGTGTCGGATGTTTCAAGATCTGCTGCCGCCGGCTGGAACTGTACCTCTACCCCTACGATGTCCTCCGGCTCAAGACCTCCCTCAACATCCATTCCGCTCTCTTTCTGAGAAAACATGTCCGCCTCGCGCCCGGGAGTCATCCTTTTTTTCCCTCGGTCATGCTGAACATGCGCGATGATGTTGAGCATACCTGCCCCTTCCTGGGGGAAAAGGGATGTTCGGTCTATCCCGACAGGCCGACGGCCTGCAGGACGTATCCCCTGGAACGGGCGGTGGAGAAGAGGGAGGGAGAGGCCCGTCTCCACACCCATTACTTCATGACCCATCATGCTTACTGCCTCGGCCACGGCGAACGGAATGCCTATACCCTGGACCAGTGGGAACGGGAGCAGATGCTCTATGAATACAACCTGATGGGCGACCTCTGGGCCGAGATCGATGCTTTTTTCGCCTCCAACCCCTGGCAGGGAGAGGGCACCGCCGGCCCCCTGCAGCAACTGGCCTTCATGGTCT
>JALHJD010000130.1:0-4625 GCA_022837185.1 Desulfobacteraceae bacterium | reverse complement strand
CTGTTGCAGGGATTTGCCCTTGACAGGAGCAGGCGGCGGCGCATTGAGCGGGACGACGAGGAGCTGCTGAAATTCGGATTCGAATGGCTGCTCCATGTCCTCGGTGGTCCCTCGCCGCTGCGGCCCAGGTAGCTTTGTTCCTGCCGGTTCAGGCTGCCCGGCCCGCACCGCCTCACTGTCATCTCCCCGCCCCCCAGCACCGCGATCGGCTGTTCCCGCGGCGAATATATTGAAATAATGCAATGGCTGTGGTAAAAAGAAAGATTGCAGTTAATTTTTACCCCGGGGCGGAGTCCCGGGCAACCACACACATCCCGCTATCGCCCTTTGGTGTCCTTGTCAGGATCGGGCCCAGGGATGGAGGAACAACCATAAACCAACCGGAGGACGAATCATGACACAGGTATCCATGCGACAGATGCTCGAGGCAGGGCTTCATTTCGGCCATCAGACCAGAAGATGGAATCCCAAGATGAAGCCGTACATCTACGGACCCCGCAACGGCATTTACATCATCAACCTTGACGCCACCATGCGGCAATTCAGACGGGCGTACGAGTTTACCGTTGACCTGGTCGCCGGAGGAGGCAACCTTCTTTTTGTCGGCACCAAAAGACAGGCCCAGGACATCATCACCCAGGAGGCGGAGCGGTGCGGCATGCCCTATATCAACTATCGCTGGCTCGGCGGCATGCTGACCAATTTTCAGACCATCAGGCTGTCCGTCGACCGGTTGAAGAAAATTGAGGCCATGAAAGAAGACGGCACCATCAACCGGTTTCCGAAAAAGGAAATACTGATGATGGACAAGGAACTCGGCAAGCTGAACCGCAACCTGGGCGGTATAAAGCAGATGCGCACCCTGCCGGATGCCCTGTTCGTCGTCGACCCGAAGAACGAGGAGATTGCCGTCAGCGAGGCCAATAAACTGAACATCCCGGTCATCGCCCTGACCGACACGAACTGCGACCCCGACGGCATCGATTATCTCATCCCGGGAAATGACGATGCGATCAGATCGATCAAGCTTATTTCCTCACTGGTTGCCGAGGCAGTCATGGAGGGCAAGGCCCGCCGGGGCGAACAGGAAGAAGTCGGGGTTGAGGAGATGGAAGCCGCCATGCAGGCCCAATCCGTTGAAGAGACGGCTGGAGGCACGGAAAGCGCGAAACCGCCCACGGGCGAGGAATAGTCAGACCGCCGTCCGGCAGACAGTGCAGGGACCCGGGGGTCCCTCCTGCCTATCCGAATTTACATCATAAAGGAGAACAGCGTGAATATTACAAGCCAGATGGTCAAAGAACTGCGTGATAAGACCAATGCCGGCATGATGGACTGCAAAAAGGCCCTTACCGAAACGGCCGGAGACATGGAAAAGGCGATTGACCTCCTGCGCCAGAAAGGGTTGGCGGTTGCCCGGAAGAGGGCGGATCGCGTGACCAGCCAGGGAGTAGTGGAAAGCTATATCCATGCCGGCGCCAAGCTGGGCGTCCTGGTCGAAGTGGGGTGCGAAACGGATTTCGTTGCCAAGACCGATGATTTTGTCGCCTTTGCCAGGGATGTCGCCATGCACATAGCCGCATCCAGTCCCGTCGCCGTGACCAGGGAGGAAGTGCCCGCCGAACTGATTGAACGGGAGCGTGAGATTTACAAGGCCCAGGCCCTTGAATCGGGTAAGCCGGAAAGCATTGTCGACAAGATTGTGAGCGGCAAGATCGACAAGTTCATGGCCGAGATATGTCTCATGGAACAGAAATTTGTCAAGAATCCCGACCTGACGGTCCAGGATCTGCTCAATGAGCTCATTGCCAAAATGGGCGAAAACATCTCCATCAAACGGTTCGCGCGTTTTCAGATAGGCGCTTGAGGACGGTTCGGCATCAAGACAATGACCGGAGGGAGGCATGGTCCGGATGACCGGCAAACGGAGGAACACCGGGTGAAATATAAGCGCATCCTGCTCAAACTGAGCGGCGAGGCTTTGATGGGGGACGGCTCGTTCGGCATCAGTCTGGAAATGATCAGCCATGTGGCCCGTGAAATCAAAACGGTCCATGAACGAAATGTCCAGCTCGCTCTGGTGATCGGAGCCGGCAATATCTTTCGCGGTGTTGCCGGCGCCGTCAAGGGAATGGACCGGGCGGCGGCCGACAACATGGGCATGCTGGCCACGGTGATCAACAGCCTGGCCGTTCAGGATGCCCTGGAAAACGAGGGGATGCCGACCCGGGTCATGTCCGCCATTCCCATGGACACCGTCTGTGAACCGTATATCCGCCGGCGGGCCATTCGTCACCTGGAAAAAGGACGGATAGTTATCTTCGCGGCCGGGACGGGGAATCCCTATTTCACCACCGACACCGCTTCTGTTCTGCGGGCGCTGGAAATCGAGTGCGAAGTGGTTATGAAGGCCACCAGGGTGGACGGCGTTTATGATCAGGATCCGGAAAAGAATCCCGAGGCCGTCCGCTTTGACCACCTGAATTACACCCGGGTCCTGCACCAGGACCTCCGGGTGATGGACGCCTCGGCCATTTCCCTCGCCCGGGAGGAAAAGCTGCCCATTCTGGTGTTCAACATGAAAATCCCCGGCAACATAGTCCGGGCGGCGGCCGGCGATGCCATCGGCACCCTGATCACGGCGGGGTGATCGGAACCGGGCCTCCTCTGTCCAGGAATGAACGCGCAACCACAGCCTGAGGAGTGATGATGTCAAGAGAAGTAATCGAACAGTTGAATGAAAAGATGAACAGCAGCGTGGACGCTCTGAAAAGGGAATTGGTCAAGATCAGGACGGGCCGGGCCTCCCTTTCTCTGCTCGATGACATTACCGTTGATGCCTACGGGACAAAGATGCCCCTGAATCAGGTCGGCACGCTGACCATTCCCGAAAGCAGGTTGATTGTTATCCAGCCCTGGGACCCGCAGATGCTGTCGGCCATTGAAAAGGCCATTCTCTCTTCCGACCTTGGCCTGACCCCTTCCAACGACGGGAAGGTCATCCGCCTCAACATCCCCCAGCTCACCGAGGAACGGCGCAAGGAGCTCGTCAAGCAGGTCAGAAAAATATCCGAAGAGTTCAGGGTTGCGATCCGCAATATCCGCCGGGAAGCCAATGACAGCCTGAAGAACATGAAAAAGGACAAGGAAATTTCCGAGGACGACATGTTTCGGTTGCAGGACGAAGCCCAGAAAGTGACCGACAGCTTTATCAGGAAGATTGACGAGATTTCCGCCGGCAAGGAAAAGGAAGTCATGGAAGTGTGAAGGATTTCCTTTGCCAGAACAGCATGGGTGAGGCGCCAAGCATCGATTCCGGTCAGATTCCACGACATGTCGCCATTGTCATGGACGGGAACGGCCGCTGGGCAGAAGAAAGGCGGCGGCCCCGCCTGTTCGGCCACCAGGCCGGCGTCAGATCGGTCCGTACCGTTGTCGAAACGGCCAGGGAAATCGGCATACAGTATCTGACCCTGTACGCCTTCTCCACGGAAAACTGGCGCCGTCCCTCCATTGAAGTCAAGGGTCTCATGACCCTGCTGAAATCCTATCTTGACTCGGAACAGGAGAACATGCTCCGCAACAGCATCCGCCTGCGGTGCCTGGGGGAGCATCAGAATCTGCCGGGCGAGGTGCAGGCTGCCCTGGCCAGGGTCATTGACGCCACTTCCGGATGCAGGGCGATGACGCTCAATCTTGCCCTGAGTTACGGCGGCCGCAGCGAGATCATCCATGCCGTCCGGGAACTGGCGTCCCAATGCGTCGCGGGAACGCTGTCGGTCGATGACCTGGATGAACAGAGGTTAAGTGATCATCTGTACACCGGCGGGCAGCCGGATCCGGACCTCTTCATCCGCACGGGCGGAGAGAACAGGCTGTCCAATTTCCTGCTGTGGCAGTCTTCCTACGCGGAACTGTACTTTACGGAGATAAAATGGCCTGATTTCGGCCGGGAAGAGTTTCTGGAAGCGTTACGGAGCTACGGCCTCAGGCAGCGACGATTCGGCAAAACCGGCACCCAGCTCCGAAAGGGATGATTATTGTGAAGCGTCTTGTCCCCGGTCTGGTTATGACAGCGTTGTGGGTTCTGATCCTCATCGCCGGGTCAGCCTCGCTGTTCTGGCTGCTGATTGTCTGTACCGCGGCTCTCGGACTGCGGGAATATTACCGCATGACCTTTGCCGGGGTTTCCGGCCTGCCGCGCTGGCTGTTCGTCGCCGTCAGCCTCGTTCCCGTCCTGGCAGTGCTGTCGCCGTTGCAAATCTTCCACGCCGCGCTGATCGCCAGTCTGCTGGGCTCGATCCTCCTGGTCCTCTGGTTGTACCGCCGCCTGGAAAACGGGCTCTATTATCTCTGCTGCAGCTGTCTCGGGACCGTCTACATCAGCCTGTGTCTGGCACACTTGGTTCTGATCCGCACTCTGCCGCAGGGGGTGGCTTGGCTGCTGGTGCTGACGGCCGTGACCGCGGGGGGGGATACGGGGGCCTATTATGTCGGCCGAACGCTGGGCCGGCGCAAGCTCTGCCCCCACATCAGTCCGGGGAAAACCGTGGAGGGGGCGATCGGGGGTATTATTGCCGGTTCTCTGTGCGCCATGGTCACCGCCCTTGTTTTTCTGCCTGAGA
>JALHJD010000129.1 GCA_022837185.1 Desulfobacteraceae bacterium | reverse complement strand
GGATCATGACCGGGGAGTCGAATGGGCCGCTCTCGAATCGCCCAACCACCAGGGTCTGCAGCGGTTCGTCCGTGACCTGAACCTGGTTTATCGCACCGAACCGGCCCTGCATGAAAATGATTTCGACTGGGAGGGCTTCTCCTGGATCGACACCAGCGACACCGACAACTCGGTTTTTTCTTTTGTCCGCTTTGACCGCTCCCGGAAAAATTTCGTCATCGTCATTTCCAATTTCACTCCACTGGTCCGCAACTTCTACCGCATCGGGGTGCCGGAGCCCGGACGCTACCGGGAACTGATAAACAGCGACAAGGAAGTGTACTGGGGCAGCAACATTTTCAACGGGGAGGACATCTTCAGCCAGGAGATCGCCTCCCATGGTCACCGCCACAGCATCGTCCTGACCCTGCCGCCCCTGTCAACAATCTATATCAAACCCGCAGATTGATTCCGATCCCGACGGATACGGAACGACACAGAGCATGCCATGGCACCACGATTCCTTTTTTTTCTCATTGCAGGACTGACCGTCTACCTCTCCCTGTCGCTCTATCACGGCCAGCAGGTGAAAAAACTGTCCGCGCCGGCCGGGAGCGCCGCAACCGATGCTCCCGCCGCAAATGACCGGGAGAGAAACTGGATCCAGGTCAACACCCGGGCCGGGGGGGAATCCGGGAACGGTTCCGGGCCCGGAGTGGACCCCGCCCAGTCCGCCCTGCCGGTACGGATCGGCATCCAGGGGCCTCCGCTTCCTGCCGTAACGCAGGACCCCGCCGCATTGCGGGCAGCCCTTGAGCGGGAAAAAATAAATGCCGAGAACCTGGCCCGGGAAAATGAACATCTGCTGTTCCGCCTTGGCCTTCTCCAGGCCGAGCTGAAGAAAGCACGCTCACTGCTCCGGAAGAAAGAGGAGGAGCTGCAGCATGCCGTTTCCTCCGGAACGGAGGCCGCGAACCGAGCCGCCGCAAAGATTGAAGGCCTTTCCCGCCAACTCCTGAACGCCGGGGAAAACATCGCCCAGGCCGATACAAAGATCGGGGAATCGGGCACCTTGCCGGCCGACGAACTGCAAAGCGGGCAGCAGAGCATTGCCGCCGTCCGCGGTGTCCCGGAAGAGCTTGCCCGGTCCAGGCAGGAACGGGAGCAGTACCTGGCTGCAATCGGCCGTCTGGATGCCCTGCTCAAAAAAACAAAGTCCAGGCTGATTGCGGCGGAGAGTAAAATCACGCGTTCCCGGCTCAAGGCGGAAGCAATGCAGTACTACCAGGGCTGGCAGGAGCGGCCGGCCGTGCCGCTCAGACAGGAAACGGCCACCCTGCAGGCCCGGCTGACAGACATGCAGGGCAGCCCTGCCAGATAGTGCCGCCGACGGCTCCGGTTCCGGACCGGCAACCTACAGCAGATGAATAACCGCGACGTTGATCAGACCGATGAGGAAGCCCAGCAGGGCGCCGAACAGGTTGATGTACTTGAACTGCTCCTCCATTATTGACAGAAGGAGTTGTTCAAGCTTGAGCAGATCAAGGGAATTGACCCGGCCGGCGACCATCTGCCGGATATTCAGCAGTTCGACCAGGTTCGGTACCTCGCGCAGCAGGATGCGGTTGATGGTCAGCACTGCGTAATCGGTGATTCCGGCCCTGACTCCGGGGGGCAGGATGGTGTGCAGGACCCCGACCGGACGATCGAGAAAATCGTCCAGCAGGCTGTCCATCATCGTGTCGATGAGCCTGGCGACCCGCTGGGACCGCAGCAGGGAAACCGTCTCGCCGCCGACGCTCTGCCTGAATGCCTGCACCGTCTCCCGCCGCATGAGCCGGCCGCTGATTTCGGCGGCGCTGCTCCGCCCCCCGTCGAGCATCTCCTCGAAGCTGTCTCGCAGCATGGAAGACAGCGCCCCGGCAACCCCTTCGCAGCGCACGATGGCCATGACCTGGATCGCTAACTCCCGGCAGATCGATTCGAGCTGTTCCTCCTCCATCCCTTCCAGAATGCGGGACAAAGGGGTTTCCAGATATTTCTCGACCTGCCCGGCCAGCATCGCGGCGAACCGCTCCTGGACTTCCGGATTCTCCAACCATGATCGGATGTTGTCCTCCTGACCGCTCAGATATTCACGCACCACGCCTTCAAAAACCTTCAGGTTCAGAAAGCCGCCGGCCATGGCGCCCAACGGTCCCAGCGAATCCATGAAATTTCTGATCCCGGCGCGGACGGCCTCTATGATCCTTTCCCGGACCAGGGGCTCGGTCAGCACCTTGGACAGTTGACGCAGCATGTCCGGGGAACGCCGGAGGACGGTGGCGACAATCAGCTCCCGCAGAGTATCCGGGAGATAATCAGCGATGGTTTTTCCTTCCTCGGCTGCCTGCCTGAAATTCCTCTGCAGCCTGGCCGCCAGCCAATCCTCCGCCCGTCTGCCGGCAAGCAGGTCCTTGACCAGGGTGCCGAGAAATCCGTACAATGCCTGCCGTTCTTTCCTTGACACCATCGATTCCAGCGGTCTCGCACCCATGACATCCAGCTGTTCGGCGACGGCCCGGCTGACCCTGCCGGCGAACTCGTCGCTCTGGATGAACTGCTGCAGCCCCGTCCGGATCCGGTATTTCGCCGTCCTGACCGCCACCTCCAGGTACGCCTGGAACCGCGGCGGCACTATGGTCCGAACCGACCCCAGATCGCGGTTGAGGAGATCGTTGACCCAGTCGTCGACCAGGGTGCCGAGACGGTCCTGGAACCGCTCCTCCGAGAGGGCGGCGCCGATGTCCCTGCTGGTCAGCAGATGCGCGCCGACCATGGTGCCGATATTATCGGCCAGCCGGTGCCGTTTCGACGGGATGACCCCCGGGGTCATGGGCACCGGCATCCCCAGGATCCGCCACTGTTTCAAGGGCCTGAAAAGCATCCTGATGGCGATCTTGTTGGTCAGATACCCTATGAAGGCCCCGATAATCGGCGGACCGGCGTAAGCGAGAAAAACAGAGTTCATGGGCAGGCGGTTGTATCCGGAAGATTAGCCCTCGGCCAGAATCAGCCCCGGCAGTTCCAGAGGATGGCGGACAAGTCGGGAGGCTCCGTTCGCCTCCAGTTCTTCGGCCGTCCGGAAGCCCCATAACGCCCCGACGGGGTACATCCCGGCCGCCCTGGCGGTTTTCATGTCCGTGGAGGTGTCGCCGAGGTACACTATCTCGGCGGGGGGAACATTGATCCCGGCGGCGATCTCAAGGGCCGAGGCGGGATCCGGCTTCCTCGGCACCCCCGGCCGCTGGCCGACAACCGTGGAGAAATTCCAGCCGCCCAGGAAATGTTGGACGCACAATCGGGTAAAGTCATGCGGCTTATTGGAGAGAACGTTCAGGGAAAGATGCTGTTGCCCCAGAGCGCTCAGCATGGCGTCGACACCGTCGTACATTCTTGTTCGGACATGCCAGTTTTTCGCATAATCATCCCTGAACGCCGTCATCAGGCGTTCAATGTTTTCCTGGTCCCGGGCCTGTTCCGGCAGGATGCGCTCCACCAGGGCCCGCACTCCGTCGCCGACGAAATAGCGGTAGCGGTCAACCGGATGGGTCGGCAGACCGGCGGCGGCGAGAACACGGTTGCCGGCATCGGCCAGGTCCTCGAGGGTATCGAGCAGGGTCCCGTCCAGATCAAATATCACGGCTTTGAATCGCATGGCACCTTCGCGGTTGAAATGATGGTTTTCGGAAACGTATAGCACATCCCCTTCCCAGTCCACAAAAAATTGCGCCCGGTGCCTGCCTCTTTTGCCCATTCTTTTCCGGTTGACTGGCACATAGAGTTTTTTTAATGTATATTCTTTGTGTTAGACTTCCAGATCAACAGATCACCCTTTTCCCGGGAATGACATGACCAGAACAATTGCCATGGCAGGCAAGGGGGGCACCGGCAAAACAACCGTCTCGGCCCTGCTGATCAAGTATCTCATCGAACACGCAATGACGCCGGTGCTTGCCGTTGATGCCGACGCCAACACCAACCTCAACGAGGTTCTGGGACTCGACGTTCACCAGACCATCGGTGAAATCCGCAAGGAAATCAAAAGCGACATCCCCGTGGGAATGAGCCGCGACCAGTTCATGGAGATGAAAATCCACCAGGCCCTCATTGAAGAATCGGGCTTTGACCTCATGGTCATGGGACAACCCGACGGACCGGGGTGCTATTGCGCCGCCAACCAGTACCTGGCCATGACCATGGACCGGCTGGCCGCAAACTACAGGTACATCCTGGTTGACAACGAAGCCGGCATGGAGCATCTGAGCCGGATGAACCTGAGGTCAATCGATTACCTGCTCATCATCTCGGATCCCTCGGCCCGGGGAATCCTGACCGCCAGGCGGATCGCGGAAATCACCGGCCCGCTGCAGCTCGAGGTGAAAAAAAGATGCCTGATCGTCAACCGGGCTCCCCAACCGGTCCCAGCCGCCCTCAGGGAAAAAATCGACGAGGCGGTGCAGGCGGCCGGCCTGCCCTTGGGAGGCATCATCTCCTCCAGTCCCGAACTGATCGCCCAGGAGCTGCAGGGTGAATCCTACCTTCGCCTGGCGGGTGATTGTCCAGTAATACGGGAGGCATATGCCGTCTTCGACAACATTTTCGCCTGATCCCCCCATGAACGGACAGGGGGACGAAACCGGCTGCATGATCGACCTGGTCAGGATCTCGAAGACATACCTGCCCGATATCAAGGCCCTGCAGGATGTTTCCCTCAGTATCAGAAAGGGCGAAATGATTTTTCTGACCGGAAAAAGCGGGGCCGGCAAATCAACCCTGCTTCGCCTGCTCAGCCGCATGGAAAAACCGACCAAAGGGGTGATCGATGTGTCGGGAATCGATCTCAACAGGATATCCCCCGCCAGACTCCAGCAGCTCCGGCGCAGGATCGGCTTTGCCTTTCAGGATTTCAAGCTGCTGCCGGACCGGACCGTGGCCCAGAATATCGCCATGGCCATGGAGGTTTCCTATACCCGGACCGCTGTCATCCGGATGCGGACCCGGAAACTGCTCCAGCGTCTCGGCTTGTCCGACAAATATCACACCCGGACGTCGGAACTGTCCAGGGGAGAGCAGCAGAGGGTTGCCATTGCCCGGGCCCTGTCCAACGAACCCGAACTCATCCTCGCCGACGAACCGACCGGCAACCTGGACAGCGAGACGACCGGGATGGTCATGGACCTGTTCAGACAGTACAATGAACGCGGGGCCACCCTGATCATCGCCACCCACGATGAATCGATTCTTCGGGGGACCAGCCACCGGGTCATTGAATTGCGGGAAGGCCGCATCGTTGATGGCGGACGGGGCCGGACTCCCTCCAGGACCGTTCATCCGTGAACGCCAATGAAACACCCCCTCCCGCTCCGTGACAAACAATCCATCCGCCGGGACAGAACGGGCGGAGGCCGGTCCCTTGGAGCGGCCGTCCCTTCCTTTCGTTTTCGGGCCTGCCCGGGGGAACCTCCAACGCGGGTGAATACGATATGAACTTCCTTCTTGCCGTCCTGGTCCAGACTTCGCGCAATCTCGTTCAGACCTGGACCTCCCAGCTGCTCACCCTGCTGACCGTTACCCTCTCCGTCCTCATTTTTTCATTCTTCTACCTCCTCTATACAAATGTCCTGCACGCCGGGCATCAGCTCGACGACGATCTGCGGCTGATCGTCTATCTCGAGGAGGACCCCGCGCCGGAAATGCAGCAGCAGTACCGGGAACGGATACTCAGGTTCGACCAGGTCGAGCGGATCGAGTTCGTTTCCAGCAGGGAAGCCTTTGACCGTTTTGCCGCCCAGCTTGAAGAAAACCGGGACATACTGGTTGACATGCCGGAAGACTTCCTCCCGCCTTCCATGGAGGTTTATCCGGTCCAGTCCCTGAACACCCTGGCGAAAATAAAACGGTTTTCCGACTATCTCCAGACCCTTCCCGGAGTCCTCAAGGTCCAGTACGGCAGGGAATGGGTCGAGCGCTTCTACCTGTTCGTCAAGCTCCTGCGGGTCATCGTGGTCCTTTCGGGCACCCTTCTCATCCTGACCACGACATTCATGGTGGCCAACACCATTCACCTGACCCTGCTGGGACGCAAGGAGGAACTGGAAATCCTGCTGCTGGTCGGAGCGAGCAAAAAATATATCCGCCTGCCCTTCTTCGTTGAAGGAGCACTGCAGGGCTTTATCGGATCGGTTGCCGGCATCGCGGCCCTGTACACCCTCTATACATGGATCAAGCTGCGCTTTGCGGTCTCATCCATTCTGGCCATGTTCGAGTTCACCTTCTTCCCCATGCCGGTCATCCTGACCATAATCGCCGTTTCCACCCTGCTCTGCGGCAGCGGCAGCTTTACCTCGACCAGAAAATTTCTCCAGCTATGAAAATCCCCGGACCCCCGACAGGATTCCGGGCCCTCGCGGCATTGATCGTGATCCAGATTCTGCTCCTCCCCGCCGCGGGAGAGGAGCCCGCCGACCGCTCCAAACCAGTCGAGCAGCATGAATCCAAAATACGGAAACTCCAGAACAGCATAAAAATTCACCTTGGCGAACTCCAGATCGTCGGCGAGAAGGAATTTCAGCTCCTGGAAGAAATAGAACGGATCGACCGGGAGCTTTCCCTGCAGAAAGTGCGGCTTGACGTCATGCGGGAACGCCAGGCAACCCAGCAGGTGGTCATGGAGGTCAAATTGCGTGAGCTGGAGTCGGCCCGGGCAAAAATGGGCGGCGTCAGGCAGCACCTGCAGAGCCGCCTCCGCGCCTACTATCTCATGGGCAGGACCGGGCTCCTGAATGTCATCTTCTCCACCAGGACCCTGCCGGAACTGATGCTGATCAACGACGCCTTCACCAGCCTGCTCGAACATGACCTGGCCATTGTCAACACCTACCGGCAGGCCATTGACCGGCTGAGTGCGGCCACCGAGGAACATGACAGGGAAAGCAGGATGCTGACCGAATATATCGCCGAAACGGTCGAGGGACAGGGCAAGCTCGACGCCATACTTGACGAAAAGAAAGCGCTGCTGAAAAAAGTAAAGACCCGGAAAGTACTGCACGAGCAGGCCCTGCGGGAAATGCGGAAAGCCGAGCAGGACCTGGGAAAAACCCTGGTCGATCTGCAGCGGAGAAAGGCCGTCGAACTGCGGGGCTTTGATCTGAAAAAAGGAGATATGCCCCCGCCCGTCAGCGGGACACTCGTGCAGTTGTTCGGCCGGGAGGACGACAATGGCGTCATCTCCAGCGGCATCGCCATTGATGCCAGGGACGGCTCGACGATCAGGGCGATCAGCGCCGGCCGGGTCATTTTTGCCGGATATCGGCAGGGCTACGGCAACACGGTGATCATCGACCATGGGGGCAACTATTCCTCCATCACGGCCCGGATGGAAAAAATTACCGTCAAGGAAGGGGACGATGTGGGCGACGGACATACCATCGGCCTGGCCGGGGACATCGCCACCCTTTTCGCCAGGGGAGTGTACTTTGAAATCAGACAGGGCGCCGACCCTCTTGACCCGCTGGAATGGATCACTGGAACCGGCCTGGCAGGGACGGAGGCACCGGGCCGAAAATGATCGGCCTGCCGGAGGAATAAAAATTTTTCTATAAAAAATGTATAATCATTATTATAATCTCTTACGACTGCACCTGTAATTGTATCCATGGCAATGCCGAAACGTTCATGCCGTTGAAAACAAGCAACCGGAATTCAATCGGCCATCTCACAGATTTTGTTATGAAAATTTTCCTATACCCTCTGCTCGTCCTTTTTCTGATGATCCCGGCTCCCGTCCTGGCGGACGAAAATGGTCAGCGGGAGGAAACATATAAAAATCTGGAGGCCTTTTCCAATGTGCTGATGCTTCTCCAGCAGCACTATGTGGATCCCATCGATCCCCATGACGTGATCATGGGCGCCATCAACGGCATGCTCACCTCCCTTGATCCCCATTCATCCTATCTTTCTCCGGACGATTTCAGCGAACTCCAGGAGGAAACCCACGGCAGCTTCAGCGGCATCGGCATCGA
>JALHJD010000466.1 GCA_022837185.1 Desulfobacteraceae bacterium | reverse complement strand
CGGCTTCGGCCTGGTGGCAGCCGGGTGGCAAGCGGTCAGTTGGAGCAAGATGGGGCAGATAGTCTCCTCCTGGTTTATTTCCCCGGTCGCGGGGGGCATTTTCTCCTATATCATGTTTATCTACATCAGCAAGGCGATCCTCGGCAGCGAAAAACCGGCCAGGGCCGCGATCCGGCATATGCCCTTCATTGCCTTTGTCCTGACCGCGCTGGTTCTGATGGCTACGATCTACAAGGGCCTGACCCATGTTATAAACAACATCGATTGGCTGTCCGGGAGCCGGGCAGTATGGATATCCCTGGCGGTGGCGCTTGTTGCCGCGGTTGCCGCCCGCTTTTATGCCCGGCACAAACTGCAGGGCAGGGAAAACGACAGGATCGGTGCCCAGCTCGAGGCGGTGGAAAAGGTCTTCGTGCCGCTGGTCATTGTCAGCTCCTGTTCCGTTGCTTTCGCACACGGGGCGAACGATGTCGCCAATTCGGTCGGTCCCCTGGCCGCCATAGTCAACATATTGAAGACCGGGGCCATTGACGGCAAGGTGCCGGTGCCCCTCTGGATTCTCGCCCTTGGCGGCACCGGCATTGTCCTGGGCCTGGCAACCTACGGCTACAGGGTGATGATGACCGTAGGCACCAAGATCACGGAAATTACGCCATCCCGCGGGGTGGCGGCGGACATTGCCGCCACGGCCACCGTCCTGGCCTGCACCCGCCTGTCGCTTCCCGTGTCCACCACCCACACCCTGGTCGGCGCTATTCTCGGCATCGGCCTTGCCCGCGGTCTGGGCGGCATCAACAAGAAAATCGTGTACTCGATATTCGGTTCCTGGATGTTCACCGTGCCGGCGGCGGCAATCATGTCCGGCATTTTATATGTCATCGGCAAGCTGTTTTTCTATGACATGCTCAGCCGGATAATCGGAGCATGACTTTTCCCCCGGCATCCGCGCCGGCCTTGCGTTTCCCCTTCCTAATACGATCCTAACACAAGCAAAACTGCATCTTAACAACCTGCAGCTATACTATGGATGATATTGTCATTTTTTCAAAAAGGATCGTGGGGCTGACGCCATCCCGGTATGCATTTCCCTCTATTGCTCATCGTCATATTTGTTTTTTCCCAGGCCGCATACTGGCTGGGATACAGGAGAGCCTTTTCCGCCGCCGGAGAAAAAGGTTCCGTTCATCTGCATTCCAGGCCCCAATATTATGGCGTTC
>JALHJD010000465.1 GCA_022837185.1 Desulfobacteraceae bacterium | reverse complement strand
CCGCCGGCGATGATGACATCGGCCTGGCCGGCGAGGATCTTCCAGGCGGCGTGGTTGATCGAATCGATCGCCGAACCGCACTGCATTTCAATGTAAGACGCCGAGGTGGTCTCGGGCAGGCCGGCCGCCAGAGTGGGCCAGCGGGCGCCGTTGATGGCCTGCAGCGGCCCGATGGCCGAACCCATGAAGCAGCAGTCCACCACACCGCCTTTTTCCAGAATCTTCGATCTTTCCACAAGGCCTTTAATACACATGCCGGCCATTTCTTCGCCCAGGATACCGCTCAGGGTCTTCCCCAGGGTTCCAAACGCTGTTCTCATACCGTCTACGAATACTACTTCTCTGCTCATAAATCCTCCTGTATATTTTTTGTTTTTTAACGATGAAATCGTTTTTGACCTTGCTTAAAGACCTACACCATCCAACGATGCATCTTAAAACCCAGTCAGGCGTTATCATACCTGCCATAAGGCGTCAAGCAACTTATCGATGCCGTTTTAAGGATTTCCGTCCCCTCAAATCCTCTTGAACAATTGGGTGGAGACAGTTAATGTTTTTTTCACAACGAACCGATTGTACGCATAGAAGTCAAGGATAGTTCATCACTTTGTTTAAGGAGGATAAGCGTATGAAAAAATTTAAATTCTTTGGAATGCTGCTGATTCTTCTCGCCGTCTGCGCCGTCGGAACGGATGCCGGCGCCTGCTCCGTCTTCAGCGTCGCGGCGAAGGACGGAACGCTCATCAGCGGCCGGACTATGGAATTCGGCCACGACATGGGCTATGCGATGATCGTTGTTCCCCGCAATAAAAGCTTCACGAGCCCGGCCCCCGCGGGAATTTCCGGTCTGCAGTGGCGGACGAAATACGGCTACGTCGCGAACAACGTGCTGGGCAAGGAAGACGGCATCAGCGACGGCCTCAACGAGGCAGGGCTGTCTTTCAGCCTCCTGTGGTACGACGGCGACATGCAGTGGCAGACCGTCGCTCCGAAGGATAAGGCGCCGGCGCTCGCCAACATCGTTTTCGGCTCCTGGGTTCTGGGCAGTTTCGGCACCGTCCGGGAAGCCGTCCAGGCGATCGCCAAAGTCAGAGTTTTCGGCCACAAAAATCCGGAACTGGGCGGCGCGGTCCTGCCCGGCCACTTCATTCTGCATGACGCAAAAGGCGATTGCGCCGTTATCGAGTACGAGCAGGGAGAGGTCCGCATCTACGACAA
>JALHJD010000464.1 GCA_022837185.1 Desulfobacteraceae bacterium | reverse complement strand
TCGGGCGCCAACGACCCGACGGGCAAACCCTACTGCGGGGCGATGAAGCTGGCGGAGGCGTTGATGGGCCAGGATTTACAGGGTTTTCATCCACAATCTGCCTTTCGCTTCGACGGCCTGGATTCGGATTCACTCACGTCTCTCTATCCTGCGAATCCGCCGGCGGACAATCTCAAGGCCAGGATGGGACCCTACAATTTGCCGCAATACGCCAATGCGTGGCGGTTGGCGGATGTCTATGGAAAAGGCAAGACCGGGCCGTTTCCCGAAGACACCCATGTCTTGTGTGACACTTTCGAGCGGAAACGCCCCAGCGGGAAGAGCACCGGCATGCCGATTCTCTACTATCGCGCGAATCCACGCGGCACGTCGCACCGGCCGGGCGATCCGAACAACATCTACGATTTAGCGGACAATCAGGCGATGATCGCACTCGGAGTTCCCGGCAAGCCCCGCAAGACCCATCCGCTGGTCGATCCGAACCAATTCTACCTCCACACACAGGATGACCGGTCCACCGGCGGACCCCGGCCTTTCCGCCCGGATTCGTACATTCTGATCAGCGCCGGTCGAGACGGCCTCTACGGTACGGCCGACGACACCTACAACTTCGAGCCGTCTCGCCCCAGGCGATGACGGCGTGGCCTGCACTCCAGTCGGGGACTTGGGGTGCATGACCGCGGTTGCGCGCCCCCGCGGTGAGCGGGACGCGGGGGTTCAGACGGTTGCCCAGGACGCCCAAGGAAAGGGACGGACCGATCCGGATCCCGGCCTTCGGCCGGAGATTTTGCGCGTTGGGCCAGCAGCATGGAGGATGTGCCGGGCACATCCGAACGAAACTCGGAGTCTCATGGATCATGTTGCTGGCCCAAAGCGGCAAATCTCCTTCGCACGACCGCCTCGGGCGTGCTCTCCTGGAGTCTGCCGGTGGTTCCGTGACGCCGGCGTGCTGCGATTCCTGTTCATGGTCAAGATCGGTTTCCATTCAGCCGTGCAAAGGGGTTGTTTGAGACCTTGCAGCTACGGTCATACACCCCCACCGACTGCCGGCGCCTTTTCGCTTGACCGACAGCGGCAAGTCCGTATCATGGGGACATTTCTGGAGGTGCGCTATGAGAAATCATATGGTGTTCTTCGCGGCGGCGGCTCTGGCGATGTGCGGATGCAGCCAGGAACAAGTCCGCCGGCAGGCGAAGACCCCTGCCCTGGCCCATAACG
>JALHJD010000128.1:3532-11587 GCA_022837185.1 Desulfobacteraceae bacterium | reverse complement strand
AAGGGAACAGGCGACAGAAATGCGGCTGTCCGGATGTCCCCGGAGTCCGGGGCCGGAATCTTCTTGAACGTCCCGGCGCCCAGGGCGGCGACGGAAAAGCACCCGCGGCCGGATCTCATCAGGCGGGAGGCGGGATCACCGATCAGCATACCACGACAATCACAGGACCCATGGGAGGCAGAAAATGGCTGACAGAATGTATCGGGTAAACATGACGGATCTCACGGTAAAAACCGAGGATGTTCCGGAACAGTGGGCCGGACTGGGCGGCCGCGGCCTGACCTCGACCATTGTCGCCGCCGAGGTGCCCCCCACCTGTCATCCCCTGGGGCCGGACAACAAGCTCGTTTTCGCTCCCGGCCTGCTCAGCGGCACCGTGACTGCGAACTCGGGCCGGCTCAGCGTCGGCGCCAAGAGTCCCCTGACCGGGACCATCAAGGAAAGCAACGCCGGCGGAACCGCCTCCCAGCAGCTCGCCAAACTCGGAATCAAGGCCCTGATCATCGAGGGGCAGCCGGAAAAAGATGCCTGGTACAGCCTCCATGTCACCGCCGACGGCGTGACCATCAGCGAGGAGCCCGGCCTGACCGGCAAGGGAAATTTCGCCGTGGTCAACGCCATGGTGGAGCGGCACGGCGACAGAACCGGGGTGATCTCCATCGGCCCGGCCGGAGAAATGAAAATGGCCGTCGCCAACATCTCGGTCAAGGACCCGGAGGGCAAGGTCCGCAGCGCCGGCCGCGGTGGACTGGGGGCGGTCATGGGCTCCAAGAGGGTGAAATGCATCGCCGTCAACGTGCCCAGGGAGGCGGCGGTGCCCATCGCCGAACCGGAGAAATTCAAAACGGCGGTCAGGGTCTTTGCCAGGGCCCTGCAGGAGCACCCGGTCAGCGGCCAGGGGCTGCCCACCTACGGCACCTCGGTGCTGATCAACGTCATCAACGAGGCCGGCGGCCTGCCCACCCGCAATTTCCGCTACGGCCAGTTCGAGCACCACGACAACATCTCCGGCGAGACCATGCACGACCTCATCGAGAAGCGGGGCGGCAAGACCAGGCACGGCTGCCACATGGGCTGCGTCATCCAGTGTTCGCAGATATTCAATGATGCCAATGGCAAATACAAGACCTCCGGCTTTGAGTACGAGTCCATCTGGGCCATGGGCGCCGACTGCTGCGTGGACGACCTGGACCAGATCGCCGAGGCCGACAGTCTGATGGACGACATCGGCGTCGACACCATCGAGACCTCGGTGACCATGGGCGTGGCCATGGAGGGCGGCCTGCTGCCCTTCGGCGACGGGGCCGGCATTCTCCGCATCCTGGACCAGGATGTCCGCCGGGGCACGCCCCTGGGGCGGCTCATCGGCAGCGGCGCCGGCGCCGTGGGCAAAGCGTACGGCGTCACCCGCGTGCCGGTGGTCAAGAACCAGGCGATCCCGGCCTATGACCCACGGGCGGTAAAGGGCATCGGCATCACCTACTGCACCAGCACCATGGGCGCCGATCATACCGCCGGCTATGCCGTGGCCACCAACATCCTCAAGGTCGGCGGCGACGTCGACCCCCTGAAAAAGGAAGGCCAGGTCGAGTTGTCGCGCAACCTGCAGATCGCCACCGCGGCTCTGGACAGCGCCGGCCTCTGCATCTTTGTCGCCTTCCCGGCCCTGGACATCCCGGAGGCGTTCACCGCCATCGTCGACATGATCAACGCCCGCTTCGGCATCAGTCTGACCGCCGACGACGTCACCGAGCTGGGCAAGAACATCCTGCGCACCGAGCATCAATTCAACCTGGCGGCGGGCTTCACCAACAAGGACGACCGGCTGCCGGAATTCTTCTCCCGGGAAGAACTGCCGCCGCACAACGTGGTCTGGGACTTTACCGGGGAGGAAATCGACGAGTTCTGGAACTTCTGACCCGGCACGGTTTGACGGGGATGCCGGAAAACAGGGGCGGATCGGCCGCCGCCCCTTTCCTGCGCCGCGGAAACCTGCTACAATGAACCCATGCAGGTTACAGTCAGGCTTTTCGCCGGCTTCCGGATCGGCCGCTTCAAGGAGGAAACCAGGCAGTACGACGCGCCTGTCACCGTGAAGCAGATCGTCACCGAGCTGGGGATTCCCGAAGCGGAAGTGGGCATCATCTTCATCAACGGCCGCAACGCCTCCATCGACCAGGCCCTGGCCGAGGGCGACGCCCTGTCCCTTTTTCCGCTCGTCGGCGGGGGCTGAAGTGCGGAACCTCGTGCAATTTCTCCGCGACCGGGCGCCGGACGGTCTGCTGCCCCTGGCCGACCAGGCGGAGGCGGCCGGGCTTTTCGGGCTGACCCTGGCCCAGGTCGAGGAAACCGCTCTCGGCAACTCCATCCTGCCGGTCCGCTACCAGAGGAACAGGGAGACGATATCCATTGACCAGCAGCTTGCCCTGTTTCGGAGCCGGGTGGCGGTCGTCGGCTGCGGCGGGCTCGGCGGGTACGTTATCGAGGAACTGGCCCGGCTGGGCATTGGCGTGATCGTCGCCGTTGATCCGGATGTCTTCGAGGAGCACAACCTGAACCGGCAGCTGTTCGCCACCCCGGACCTGGTGGGTCAGAAAAAGGCGGAAGCCGCCGCCCGCCGGGTCGCAACCATCAATCCCGCCGTGACCTGCCTGCCGGTCGCCGAAGCCTTTGCCCGGCATAACGGCGATGAACTCCTGCGTGGAGTTGATGTGGCCGTCGACGGGCTGGATTCCATCCCTGCCCGGCTGCTGCTGGCGGACAGATGCGATGCCCGCTCCATTCCCCTGGTGCATGGGACCATCGCGGGCTGGTACGGCCGCGTGGCAACCCAGTTTCCCGGCGACGGAACCATGCGGCGGCTCTACCCCCGCAACCATGAACTGCCGGGCATCGAATCCCGTCAGGGCAACCCGGCGTTCACCCCGGCGGTGATTGCCTCCCTGCAGGTCGCCGAGGTCGCCAAACTGGTTCTGCATGTCGGCGAGCCGCTCCGCAACCGGTGCCTTGACGTTGACCTCTATCATTTTGAAGTGGAAGAAGTCTCCCTGAAGGAGGATCAGGCATGAACCATCACCCGATGCAGCTTTGCCATGGCCGCGGATAAACCGGCGGTCATCCGCATGTTCGGCCTCCTGCACACTCTGCGGACCAGACAGGGGCTGCCGGTCACCGTGGAGCTCCGGGTGCCGCCCGGGGGCAGGACCGCCAGGGAGATCGCCCTGGACCTGGAACTGCCCCTGGACAAAATTGAAGCCGTGTTCTGCAACCATGTCGCCCGGCCGCTTGACCATGTCATCAGGGCCGGGGACCGGGTGGCCTTTGTCCCGTACGGCACTCCGGGCCCCCACCGGTACTGCCTGGGGATCAAGCAGGCCGGCGACCGGAGCAGATAGCCTGTCGGGGACAGCGGAAGATGCCGGTGAATCCCAACCAGTGGCTGGACATGGTCAACTTCGGCCTGGTTGTACTGATCTGGCTGGTGCAGCTGATCATCTACCCTTCCCTGGCCCATGTCGACACGGAAGAGTTCAGGGGCTGGCACCGCCACTACATGCAACTGATCAGCGCCATCGCCGGATCGCTGATGATGGCCCAGTTGGCGCTGGCGGTCCTGGTTTTCCTGACAGCGCCGGACGTATCCACCCTCCTGATTTTGGCGGGCATCGCCATGGTCTGGGCCTCCAGCCTTCTGTTGTCGATCCCCTGCCATACGGCGCTGCGGAGGGACGGCAAAAACCCTGCCGTCATCAACCGGCTGATCCGGACCAACTGGATCAGGACCGCGGCCTGGACGGGAATCTTTCTCCTCGGCCTGGGCCGGTAAGGCGAAAATCTTCCATTCCCGGTGCCGTTACCCCGCACTGTGCGGGCGTAAATGAGGGAATAAACATGTTTCCGCAATCTTCCTGTATTGACTGGAAGGTTTTGCGATTTCGATTTCGATTTCGATCCCGATTTCTATGAGATATTGATGCTCTATTCATTACTGGCTGACACGGTTGTCCTCATTCACCTGCTCTTTATCGTCTTCGTCGTCACCGGCGGCGTGCTGGCGCGCTGGGACAGGAAATGGGCCTTCGTCCACCTGCCGGCGGCGGCCTGGGCGGCGGCCATCGAGTTCCGGGGCTGGCTCTGCCCCCTCACCCCGCTGGAAAACCTGCTGCGGTCAAAAGCCGGCCAGGCCGGATATGCAGGTGGCTTCATCGAACACTACCTTGTCCCGATCATCTATCCGGCGGCCCTGACGCGGGAAATCCAGTTTCTCCTCGGCGCCGCCGTCATTCTCATCAACGCGGCCGTCTATTTCCTGGCCCTGCGTACGCCGCCCAAAAAAAAACCATGACCCCGCACCGCTTCTCTCTGCTTCCTCCCTTGCCTTCTTCCGTAAGCATCCAACCCTTATTTTCTACCGACTGCCCCAACTCCCGGCGAACCCGCGTTCCGTCCTCCCGTTTCTGCCTTTTATAGTACGCTGCCGACTGCCTACTCAAATTCCTTCCCGCTCTCCGTTTCATCTCCCTCCCCACCCTTGCATCTCCCGGCAAATCCGAATAGGATAGGCCTGCGAACCGTTCCTGCTCTACTGCAGGAATAACTGTGGCGGGGAGGCAACACCGGCAGCCGGGAGATTACGATAATGCGGGTGCTCAACCATCTTTTTGAACGGAACAGCCACTGGGCGGCGGGCATAAAGCAGGCCGATCCGGATTTTTTCCTCAAGCTGTCCAAGCAGCAGAAGCCCGAGTATCTGTGGATCGGCTGCTCAGACAGCCGGGTGCCTGCCAACCAGATCGTCGATCTGCTGCCCGGCGAAATTTTTGTCCACCGCAACATCGCCAACCTGGTCATCCACACCGATCTGAACTGCCTGTCGGTGCTGCAGTATGCCGTCGAAGTGCTGCGCATACGCCATATCATCGTCTGCGGCCACTACGGCTGCGGCGGGATCAAGGCGGCCCTGGAAGGCGGGGAGCACGGTCTGATCGACAACTGGCTCCGGCATATCAGGGACATCTGCCGCCTGCACCGCGCCCGGCTCGAGGCGACGGCGGACGACCGGGAAAAGTTCGACCTGCTCTGCGAACTGAACGTCCGCGAACAGGTCATCAACATCTGCCACACGACCATTGTCCGGAATGCCTGGAGCAGCGGCATGGAACTGGCCGTGCACGGATGGATATACAGCATCGGCAACGGCATCCTCAAGGATCTGGATCTCTGCACCACCGGGCCTGAAGAGGTTGAGCGTCTCTACGCCATATCCTGAAGGGCTGGCCGGCGGGCCGGACCGGACAGAGGCTGAAACCATGAGAAGGAGGAAACCATGAAAATCAGCGGCATCGTTTTCCTGGCGGCAGTCCTGGGACTCTTCGCAACTGCGGCCCTGGCCGCTGAAATCATCGACTGCAAGGTCGTCTCCGCCCGGAAGGACACCCTGGTTCTTGACTGCGGCCGCAAGGCCGCACTCCTCGAGCCCGGCGAAACGGTGAAAATCAGGTCCATGTCCAAAAGACGGGCGCCGCTGATGGGCTGCTGAACGGCCCCCCGAGACATCCCCGGGCCCCTGATCGGGCCGCCGCTCAGTGACGGCCGTACTGCCGGGCCAGGTAGTCGCCGAAGACGCGGCGCATATCGCTCTGCTCGATGCATTGGGACTGGACAAGCGGGCTGGACTGCGAAAAGAATGCGAGGTTCCCCTCCCGGCCGGAAAGAAGAAAATCGTTGACCGCCGCTCGGTAGGTGCGGTTGTCATCCAGGGGCTCGCCATTGATCAGCCATGCCCCCTGGCCGTCCCGCACCGCGCCCGCCGCCTGCAGAAAGCCGCCGCTCCCCCGGTTCTTTTGGCCCTGGTCCAGGACCCGGCGCAGCAGGGAGCCGTCAATGACGGCTTCGCATATCCTGTCGCCGAAGGGCAGAATGCGGATAATATCATACTGCGTCAGCGGCCCCGCCGGCAGGACGTCATCAATCCGGACCGCCCCGCTGTTATAGAAGGCGAGCTCCGCGCCGGGCACCGCGGCCCGCAGGGACCGGGCGATCAGCGAGGCCAGGTTGGTGGGCCGGTTGCGCACGCTGGACTCCAGACCGTCCAGCGGCTCCGGAATGACGGCGGCCACCTGTTCCGGATCAAAGCCCTGGCGGCGGAAGGCGGCAAAGCCTGCTTCCTGCCAGCGCTCCACTTCCGCCCCCACGGTCGGATCGGCCCGGTCGCGGTCGGTCACCCGCCGCAGCTCGGAACGAATGGTGATCCCGCCGGAATCGGGATCCACGGCAAGGCGATGGACATACAGGGTGCGGGCGTTGGCGTCGGCCTTGAACACCGGCACAAAGCCTGCCCCCCGCCAAAGCTGGATGTTTTCATGTTCATGGCCGCCTACAATGAGATCAATGCCCGGCACACCGGCCGCCAGGGCGATGTCGTCGTCCACCGGCAGATGGGTCAACGCCGCCAGGACATCCACCTCGGGCCGGAGTGCCTTGACCATGGCCCGGGCAGTTTCAAGCGGATCAGCATAGCTGACGTACTCCTTTCTGTTGGCCGGAACAGTGAGTCCGAACAGACCCAGCCGCACGGTCCGGCCCCCACCGTCTTCCAACTCGATGATTTTTCTGTCGACCACCCCGGGGAACGGTCGGCCGTGCCGGTCGAAGACGTTGGCGGAAATCCAGGTGAAACCGGATTCCGCCAGTCTGTCGAGGAAATCACGCTCCCCGAGGTCAAACTCATGGTTGCCGAAGGTGGCGTAATCAAGGCCGAGCAGATTCATGACGGCAACCATCTGCCGGCCGGCAAGGGACTTGCCGTCCACCATGGCGGTGCCGAGGGCCGATGGACTGAACAGGTCGCCGCCCAGAACGGTTACGGTATTGGGATTCTCGACCAGCAGTTCCTTCCTGACGGCGGCAACCCGGGCAAGCCCTCCTTCCCTTCCCCCGCTGACAGGGGTGAGCTCATAGATGTCGTTCATCTGCAGAATGATGAACTCAACCGGCCCGGAGGACCCGTGGCCGGAAGCTTCCGGCCGCAACCCGGCACCGCAGCCGGGGAGCAGAACGACGGCCAGCAGCAGAACGGCGTGAACGGTGATTTTTCGGAGCATAGCGGCCTCCAGGTAGCAGATTGATGGATATGGTGCTATTATAGTTGCCGATAATACCGGCCGGCCGACAGCATAACAGAACCCGGCGGCCGGCAACAAGGACTGGATATCCGCAAAGAGTGTTTTTTTCGGCCGCAAGGAGGGTGTTGACTTGCCTGCACAGCGAATTGTCTCGTACTGTCTTGCCGAGGATTTCGACATCGGCAAGATAACCATGCTGGCCAGTCGTTTCCCCGCCAGCAGGAAAATCAAAGGGGCCTTTATCATCCCCTGGGAAAAGGGAGAGTACTTTGTTTTTTCCTACGGCGTTGTCGTCGTCTGGCAGACCGATACGGCCGAACCTGACCTGTCCTGGCTCGAACCGGCCTTCAGCAGGCCCGAGCCCGAGATTGAGAAGGATTATTTTGAATACGCGGGCGGCGACGCCTTCCGCATCCATTTCGACCGCATCACCATGGACAGCGAGGAACCGCTGTGCCGGCTGGCGGTCAGCCACGCCCTGGCCCAGAGCAGCAAGCTGTCGGTTTTTGAACGGCGGGCAAAAAATCTGATCGGCGACACCCAGGCCATTGCCGCCGACCTCGCCCGCAACGGCCGCATCGCCATGAAACGCAGAACCCTTTCCCGCTGGCAGGGGAAGGCACACCTGAGCAAAAGCGACATTCTCCTGCGCTTCGACCTGCTGGATACCCCGGAATTTTTCTGGGATTACCCCGAATACCAGCATTACTACCAGAAAACCATCGGCTACCTGGAGCTCGAACAACGTCTGCACCTGATCCAGCACAAGCTGAACACGGTCAACGATGTGCTCGGCCTGGTCGCCGAAGAGCTGCGCCATCAGCATTCATCGGCACTTGAATGGATCATCATCCTGCTCATCGCCTTTGAAATCCTGGTATTTATTTTCCATGACTGGCTCGGCTTGATATAATGGGAAACCCGCCCCCGG
>JALHJD010000128.1:0-3519 GCA_022837185.1 Desulfobacteraceae bacterium | reverse complement strand
CCCCCGGAGTGACAAAACTTGGCCCCCATGACGCCCCCCCCCGAGGAACCGGGGAGCACATGGACGGGGGAGCAACATGAAACCTGCAAACACTTGGACACAGGAGGAAGAACAATGCGCACCAACATCGATGCCGTCAGAAACGTTCTGCTGGCCGGCCTCATTCTGCTCCTTGCCGTTCTGCCCGCGAAGGGGGAACAATCGCAGCCGGAGGAATATGAAGGCCTGCAGGGAGCAAGCTCGATCAGGACCGTCTTTGATGTCCGGGCCGGCGCGCCCAAAAGCGCGGCCATTCAGCTCGACCTCATCCTCCAGACCTTCAGCGACGGCAATATCCGGGTCGTGGACGAACGGCCCGAGTTCGTCGTCGTGTTCATCGGTCCGGCGGTCAAGCTCGTCACAACCGATGTCAAGGGATTCCAGCCCGAGGAGCAGGAATATATTGAAAAGATTGGAGCCATTGTCAGAGAAATGGCCCGGCAAGGCATCAAACTGGAAATTTGCATTTTCGCCGCCGAAGTCATGGGAGTGGATCCGGCGACGATCCTCCCCGCCATCAAGCATGTTCGCAACGGCTGGATTTCCATGATCGGCTATCAGGCCCAGGGCTATTCGCTGGTCCCCGTCTATTGACAGTCCGCATCCCGCCGTTGCCCGCGCGGCGCAGGGCGGGCGGACCAGGGCCCTTGGAGCGGAAAGAGAGGAAAGTCCCCTCCCGGCCCGATTTTTATTGCAATCAGGCCGAAATTACGTGTCATATACAAAGACCGGCCGGCTAAGCTGTTTTTCCGCCAGCCCCCGGCCGGAGCCTGGACAACCCGGGACAACAAAGCAGCGGTGCTGCACAACCAAGCGGATCAACAGTAGGTCGTGAAGAAAAAAAAGGCCGCCCTGCCCGCCAACGCCACGGAGATCATCCTGGAGAGTATCTCCGACGGCGTTTTCACCGTCGACCATGAATGGCGGATCACCTCCTTCAACAGGGCCGCCGAGGAAATCACCGGCACCCCCCGCCGCGAGGCGATCGGCCGTTACTGCTGGGAAGTGTTCCGTTCCAACATGTGCGAGGGGGGCTGCGTCCTGCGCCGGACCATGAAGGAAGGCACGACCCACGTCAGCACGTCGACCTACATCATCAACAGCGAGAAAAGACGGGTCCCCATCTCGGTCTCCACCGCGCCGCTGAAAAATGAGCAGGGGGACATCCTCGGCGGGGTGGAAACATTCCGCGACAATACCGTGATCGAGGAACTGCGGCGGGAATTGCGCTCCAGTTTCCAGCAGGGCGACATGGTTTCCCGCAGCCCCCTGATGAAAAAAATCTTCACCGTTCTGCCCCGAATAGCCGAAAGCGACAGTACGGTACTGATCGAGGGCGAAACCGGCACCGGCAAGGAAATCCTGGCCAGGGCCCTGCACGATCTTTCGTCCCGCCGGGACAAGCCCTTTGTCGCCATCAACTGCGGCGCCCTGCCCGACACCCTGCTGGAGTCGGAACTGTTCGGCTACAAGGCCGGGGCCTTTACCAGCGCGGTCAAGGACAAGCCCGGTTATTTTGCCATAGCCGACGGCGGCACCATCCTGCTTGACGAGGTGGGCGAGATCAGTCCCGCCTTTCAGGTCAAATTGCTCAGGGTGCTCGAGGAACGGGAGTTTCAACCCCTGGGCGGAGTTGACAGGCAGCGGACCGATGTGCGGATTGTCGCCGCCACCAACCGCGACCTTGCCGAATTGCTGGACCGGGGGGAATTCCGCCAGGACTTATTCTACCGGATCAATATCGTCCGGCTTCAGCTCCCTCCCCTGCGGGAGCGCAAAGAGGACATCCCCCTGCTGACCGAGCGGTTCATCGATAAGATGAACCGGCTGCGGGGCAAGGCGGTGACCGGGATCGACGAGGAAGCCATGTGGCTGTTGATGCGGCACCATTATCCCGGCAATATCAGGGAGCTGGAAAATATTATCGAACACGCGTTCATTCTCTGCTCCAGGGGGCAAGTCGGCGTCAGTCACCTGCCCGCCTACCTGCTCACCGCCATTCCCTCTCCCTCGCCGTTGCGGGAGGCACATGTTCTCACCGAAAAGGAGGTCCTCCTCGAGGCCCTGCGGCGCAACGACTATAACCGCCTGGCCGCGGCCAGGGAACTGGGAATACACAAAAGCACCCTCTTCCGCAAGATCAAGAAATTCAACATCGCCCTGCCGGCCGTTGACGGCCGTTCGACCAGCTCCAAGTCGCCCTGACAGTTGCAATAGCGCGACTGTACAGAGTCGCAACTCTGCCCATTAGCGCAACCGTGCGACGCTCCCCTGTATCCTCCCGCCCTTCCACAGTGCAATAAAAACTCTATCATTCCTTTATGTTATGAAATCATCGTCCTGTTAACCGGAACAGGCATCGCTTTTGCTTAACTACGTATATGGAGCAGAAAGGCGCGGTGCAAAAGATCGCTGTGACGGTATGGGGCCATCGGGTGTCGCCGGTTTTTGATTCCGCCAGGACCCTGCTGATAGCAGAGCTTGTTGATGGACGCCTCGGCAGAATGTCGACCCTGGAACTCGACCCGGAGAATCCCTTCCAGCTTATGCAACTGTTACGAGCCCAGAACATCGCGGTCCTTATCTGCGGCGCTGTCTCCCAGGATTCGGCCATCATGCTCGAGAACGCGGAATTCGAAGTGATTCCCTTCATTGCCGGAAACGTGCAGGAGGTCCTGGAAACCCTGAGTCAGGACAACCCCGAGTGGACCGAATTCATCATGCCCGGGTGCGACAGAAGAATCTGCTGCCGCGGCAAAATCCGTCGGGGCAGCGAACTGCTCAGCCACCTGCCGGACGATTCCTCCAACGGGGATCCGAATCGATAGCAGGCGAAAACGGCCGGGGAGAACAGCGGCGGCAAAGGGTATAGCCAAGTTGACGGCCGGCAGGACCAGGGTCCGGGATCGATCAGCCGTTACCAGGCGCCCCCGGAGAAAGCCCGGGGGCGGCAATCCGGGCAGCCTGGGGCGCCGAGGTAACTACTGCTGGCCAGCTCCCCCCCGACCGGGGGAAAAGGAATTCTTTGTACAGAGGAAAAATGAACATCCTGCTCATTGGCAATGAATGGTGGCTCTTCGACGACCTGGCTCAAGGATTGAGCAAGGCGGGCAATACCCATCTCGTCTATGCCGGCAGCGCCTCCGCCGGGCTCGAGCAGTTGAGAGAAAAGGGCAAAAAGGCCGTGGACCTGGTGATTGTCGGGGGTCATCTCTCGGACAAAGCCGGCATCCGGTTTATCCACCAGATAGTACGCATCAATCCATTGGTCAACACCGCGCTGGTCGGTTCCCTGCCGGATGACGAATTCCATGACGCCACCGAGGGCCTTGGCGTTCTAATGCAGCTGCCTCCCCGCCCCACAGAAAAAGATGGGGAAAAACTGCTGGAGTTGCTCGGAAAGATTACCGGCTTGATGGAACCGACAGCCGTGGGGGCGGAAAAAAAGTGATTATCAGCGTGGCCAGCGGCAAGGGCGGA
>JALHJD010000127.1:8139-10661 GCA_022837185.1 Desulfobacteraceae bacterium | reverse complement strand
AGCAGTGTCTCCCTTCAGGAGGGGGCACTGCTTTGTTTTTGTGCGCCGGCAGGGCGGCTGAGCGATTGGATGTCGCCCTGAGGCAGGGGGTGCTGAGACCGGCTCAGATACCGAGGGTTTTCAGCGCCCGGTCAAAATCGTCCTCCCGGATGTAAATCAGGTAGCCGTAACTGCCCCGTCCGTCGGTTACCCCGGTTGAGGCATACACGTTGATACCCGCCTCGTACAGTTTCTGGTGGATACCGGCCAGGGCGCCCAGTTCATCGTCACCCTGGATCAGCAGGGCGTGATGCGGGCCGTCAAGATGCATGCCGGCTGTCTTTGCCTCCTGGACCAGCTTGGCCGGATCTTCCGGAAAGATGGCCAGTTGGGTCGAATTCGGACCGATGGGAATGGCGGAAAAGGCCAGCTGATTGATGCCCATGCCCGCCAGGAGATTGAGGAGTTTATATGCTTCACCCGGCTGATCTTTCACTGTTGTGTAAAAGTATTGCACACGCTGAATCGTAAATGGCATCGACGGTCCTCCCAGGCGAGATGATTCAATATTGAAGGTCTTTGCTGAAAAATATACACTGTTCCTTCCCGTTCTGTCAATGTTGCCGGTCCCGCCGGGAAACCGCCGAGCATGCACGGTACGGGGTCCGTCCCTTGCATGATACCGGGCTCAGCCCGGACGATATCATCGGGGACGGGTTTCTTTCCGCCTTGTTCAAGGAACGGGATATTGGTAAGATGTCCGCATTGAACGAAGCGGCGGCCCTCCACAGGAAAAACGAAGAGGCAGCCGCGACCGGGCCTTCCTCATCCAACGCGGCGTCACTGGGCAGGGGCTCAACGGGAGAATTTTATCGTTTCAACGGTCCCGGAACCGTTGTCGAAGACCACGACCCCGTAGAAGTAGGTCCGTTCTTTGCCTCCCTCCCTGTTGGTGTAGTCGGCGTAGGAGGTGACCTGGTAGCGGCTGGAGCCCAGAGGGGTGACATCATTGACACCGCTTTGAGGGAAAACCAGGTTTTCGGGATTGCCGAGCTGTTCGGCCACGGTCAGGGTCATGATCTCCCAGGCTTGCGGAGGGCCGGCTTTCTGTTGACTTGGTGCGGCGCAGCCGCTCAGGTGGAGCGTCGCAAGGACGACGAAAGCCGCGGAGAACAGGAGCCGGGTCAGCACGGCGGTCGGCGCTGCCGGCCGTTCATGGAACGATTGGTTCATAAAGCGCTCCTTGATGATGATGAAACCGGTCACCCAAACATAAACAGGATGTCCTGCCCCGTCAAGTCGGTCCCCTGAGTGGAGCATGCTCCCCCGTTCAGGGCCGGGAGGGGACGACTCCGGCAACACGGCGGTTTCCATGGAATTTGCCATGCTACTGAAACAGGCAGGTCCCTTCGGCCAATGGCTGGAGATTGAAAAGGGCTACTCGCGGCATACCGTTGCAGGGTACCTTCATGATGTCACGGAATTTCTCCGGTTTTTTGAAGGAAAAAAAGACCCGGGCAGAGTCACGGCGGAAACGGTGCGCCGGTTCGTCGCCTCCCTGTACGGCTCCAACAGCAGTTCGACGGTGGGCCGCAAGCTGTCGGCCCTCAGGACGTTTTTCCGGTATCTGTGCCGACAGGGTGTCCTTGAGCAGGACCCGCTGACCGGCATCGCCAATCCGAAACTCTCCAGGCCCGTCCCGGTTTTTCTCACCGTTGACGAGGTTTTCTCGCTGCTGGAGGAGCCGGACCGCCGGGACAGTTTCGCCGGGCGCGATATCGCGATAATGGAGCTCTTATATGCAACAGGCATGCGGGTGTCAGAACTCGTGTCCCGCGACATCGGTGATCTTGATTTTGAAACAGGAATGGTTAGGGTTACCGGCAAAGGGAAAAAGGAGAGGGTGGTTCCGTTCGGCAAGGCCGCCGCGGAAGCCTTGCACAAATATTTTCCTCTTCGCCTGGAGTTGATCCGCACAAGGATTACCCGGGGCCGGGCTCCTGAACTCGAAGCCCTTTTTCTCAATGCCCGAGGCGGCAGGATCACTTCCCGCAGCGTGGAGAGGATGATTCAGGAGTATGGCGTGCGCGCCGGTATAACGGTGACCGTCACCCCCCATGCCCTCCGTCACTCCTTTGCCACCCATTTACTCGAAATGGGCGCGGACCTGCGGACCGTGCAGGAACTGCTCGGCCACGTGAGCCTGTCCACCACCCAGAAGTATACCCATTTGAATATGGACCACCTGACGAAGGTATACGATCAGGCCCACCCCCTGGCAAAGAAATGAAAGGCAAACCGCGGGGAGAGGGATCAGCGGATGCGGTCCGCCAACGAGTGCAGGAAAAAACAAATGAGCACGACACGATCAACAACGATTCTGGCCATCCGTCATAAGGGCGAGGTGGTTGTCGCCGGAGACGGACAGGTTTCCCTGGGAGCCACGGTCATCAAGCACAAAGCGTCCAAGGTGCGGCGCCTCTATCATGGCCGGGTCATCACCGGTTTTGCCGGGGCGACGGCCGACGCCTTCACCCTGTATG
>JALHJD010000127.1:0-8120 GCA_022837185.1 Desulfobacteraceae bacterium | reverse complement strand
TGCGCTCCGCCGTCGAGCTGGCCAAGGATTGGCGCACGGACAGGATTCTGCGCCGCCTGGAGGCGATGCTGGTGGCCGTCGATGACAAGCATTCCTTTCTGCTGTCCGGCAGCGGGGATGTCATCGAGCCCGATGACGGCATACTGGCCATCGGCTCGGGAGGACCGTACGCCCAGGCAGCGGCCCGGGCCCTGGTGGATCATTCCGACCTCGACGCCGAGTCCATAGCCCGGGCGGCCATGGAAATCGCCGCGGCAATCTGCGTCTACACCAATCACAACATCATTATTGAAAAGATATGAGTCCCATCAATTCACAGACACCCCGCGAAACGGTCAGGGAGCTCGACATGTACATTGTCGGCCAGAAAGAAGCAAAACGCTCGGTGGCCATCGCCTTGAGGAACCGCTGGCGCCGCCAGCAGATCGAAGCTCCCCTGGGTGAGGAGATCGCCCCCAAGAACATCATCATGATCGGTCCCACGGGAGTGGGAAAAACCGAAATCGCCCGGCGGCTGGCCAACCTTGCCAATTCCCCCTTTATCAAGGTGGAGGCCTCCAAGTATACCGAGGTCGGCTATGTGGGGAGGGACGTGGAGTCAATGATCAGGGATTTGACCCAGCTGGCGGTGAATATGGTCCGCAAGGAGGAGCAGGAAAATGTCCGGGAGAAGGCGGAAAGACAGGCCGAGGAAAAGATCCTCGATCTGCTGCTGCCGCCCGTCAGCCCCCAGCCTTCCGGGTCCCATTCCCCCAAGGAGTCGAACGTCATCACCCTGCCGTACAAGGAAGAGTCAGGGCAGGAGGAGGGCGGGGACCAGCAGGCCGGCCCCCGGACAACCAGGGAGAAATTCCGCCAGATGCTGCGCGAGGGCAAGCTGAATGAGAGAATCGTTGAAATGGCGGTGCCCGACCAGGGGGGCATGCCGATGGTCGAGGTTTTTTCCGCCTCCGGGATGGAGGAAATGCAATCCTCCCTGCAGGACGCGTTCAGCAAGTTTTTTCCCCGCAAAAGAAAGAAGAAGAAGATCAAGGTCAAAGAAGCTTTTGAACTCCTGAAAAAGGAAGAAGCGGAAAATCTCATCGACATGGAAAACGTCACTGAAAAAGCCGTTCGCCGCACCGAACAGAGCGGCATAATATTTCTCGATGAAATCGACAAGATCGCTTCGCGGGGGAGTTCAGGTTCCGGCGGACCGGATGTTTCCCGCGAGGGCGTGCAGCGGGACCTCCTCCCCATAGTCGAGGGAGCGACGGTGAGCACCAAGTTCGGCCCGGTCCGCACCGATCACATTCTGTTCATCGCCAGCGGCGCCTTTCACGTGAGCAAACCGTCGGATCTGGTCCCTGAGCTTCAGGGCCGATTCCCCATCCGGGTGGAGCTCCACCCGTTGGGTGAGGAGGAGTTTTTCCGTATCCTCACCGAACCGCAGAACGCCCTGGTCAAGCAGTATGTCGCCCTGTTGGCCACCGAAGAGGTGGAACTCGTTTTCACCGAAGACGCAATCCGGGAGATGGCAAGGATTGCCGTGGAGGTGAACCAGAAAACGGAGGATATCGGGGCGCGGCGGCTGCATACCATCATGGAGAGGGTGCTCGACGAAATATCCTTCGAGGCCCCGGACCGGGAAGAAAAAGCATTCACGGTCGACGCCGGGTACGTGCGCCGGCAGTTGGCCGACATCTCCGGAAATGAGGATTTAAGCAGATTCATTCTTTAATTCGAGGGGTGATGCAAATGAACGGAATGAAATACAGAATTGATCCGGAACTGCAATACTGCCCGCAGTGTCAGGATGAATACCGGGCGGGTGTGGCACTGTGCGCCACCTGCGGCGTCGCATTGTTGAGCGGGCTGCAGATGCTGGCGATGATGGAGGAGAAGAACAACCGGCTTGCAGCCCGTTCCAGGGAAATCAGCGAGCAGGACGAGCTGGTTGACATCCTCAAGGGCAGGGTGATCGAAATCAAGAGTGTCCAGTCCCTGCTCAAACGTGAAGGGTTCCCTTCCCTGCTGGCGGGGGACGGCGCCTCCTGCTGTCCCTCCAAAGGGTGCCGGGGCGGTGAGGTCAGGCTGCAGGTGAGGAGGGACGATCTCCGGGAAATCATGGAGATCATGGCCAGGGAGCATGTCAATTCCACCGGCCTCCGGGATCATGGGGCGGAATTCGTCGATGCTGTGTTCAATCCCGAGGCCGGGGTTGCCGTATGTCCTGCCTGCGGGTGCAACTTCTCCACCCGGAGTCGAAGCTGTCCGGATTGCGGCCTGTGCTTCTGAAGTCCAGGGGTAGCCTTGCCGGGCAGAAACCATGAGTGTTCTTGATCAGGAATCCATATTCACCTCCATGCTGCAGGACGGACCGTTGGCAACGGGGGTCGAGCCGCCGGTCAGTCATCCCTTTTCCGCGGAGACCAGGGAATGGGTGCGGATGATTGCCGGCAACCCGCTGCTGAAAACCAAATACCGGGCCGTTCGCAACCAGATTTTTAATTTCCTCGACATAGATCATTTCGACGGGATATTCGATCTGATTCACCGGCCGGAAGCCAGAAGGGTCTGCGCCGCAAGGGCCCATGCCCTGCTGGGCAACATGTTCGGCATCAAGGGCAACGGCGCCGAGATACGCAGATATATCAAGGAATATACCCGCACCGCCGACGATGTGATCAACTCGCTGCGGTCGAAGGTGTTGGCCCCGTACGCCTCACATATCGAAATGACCAACGAGATCGAGGCGACCAATGACCCGGTCGATCTTCTCCTCATTATCTTCAATGAACGGTTTCACAAAAAGGCGCGGTTTGAAGCCAAGAGAAAGCTGCAGCTGTTCACCCTGGCCGGTTCCATCGATCAACGGGAAAGGGAGACGGAGATCGAACAGAAATTTTCCAGTTTTCTTGAATTCCTGAACGACCATGTGTGGAGCCCGACGCTCAAGATCGGCGACCTGAAGATCAGCTACCTGTACAGCCGGCATGACGGGGAGGATTTCAAATGCACGAACGTGCGGGTCATCTCCCAGGAGGAGGCGGAACAGCTCCGGCCGCAAAGCGGCGAGAAGCTGACCCTGATCAAACGGCGGAGCTTCGGATCCGGCAGCGCCGCCACTCCCATTTATGTGACCATACGCAACAAGCCCCCCGCTGCCAAGGTCCTGAAGCTGCTGCGTAAGAACGAGAAGAATCCGGCCGTGGCGGTGGACGACGAACTCGGCCTGATGGCCGTGCTCAACAGCACCGCTGACGTCAAGAGATTCATGAAGCACCTGACCCAGAGCGCTGCCCGGGCCAATTCGCTGATGACCCTGGAGGACATATCCGACACCCTGACAGGCGGCCGTTATGCCTCCACGGCTACCGGCAGTTCAGGGAAAACCCCCATGCTCAAGTTTTTTTCCCGGCTGGGGGGCATGCGGGTCGAATTCATCATCCATACCAACTCCTCCTACCTGAACTATATCTACCAGCGCGATGTCTCCCACGAAGAATACGAGATCAAGCGGATTTTCGACACCGGGGTGGCGGAATTCCTGTTTCCCAAGGATATATATCATCTGAACATGGATGAAATCAGGCAGCACCAGATCAAATGGTGCCGCAAAAGAATTGAGGAGGATTAAACTGTCCTGCGCCGGGCGGGAGATGGATTGACGTTTTCCCTTGCATGGGCCGTCCCCGGACGCACCTGCCCGCCGCCGGGGAGGCAGGGCGCTCCATTCCGGCGGGCAAGCCTGTGAAAGGGATGTGACAGGGACTGGAAAGGAAACTGCCCGGGCTGTTTCTCTGAACACTGTCGCTTTACGAAGGGGGGGGAAATGATTCCATGCAAACACGGTATTCAATGGAAGATGCTGCTGGCCTGCCTTGCTGCGGTCGTGGTGGTCATCGGCCTGACGGCAGTACTAGCCGCCTCCATGCTGCAAAGGTATATCGGGCCGGAAATCGAGGCCATGCAACGGGCGGAAGTGGAGCGGGCCGAAAATGACATGAAAAGCCATGTCGCCATGGTCTGCGCCCTGCTTGACGAAGCCCGGGTCAATCATGAACGGGGACGCCTGACACTGGACGAGGCCAAGTCGCAGGCCCTCAAGCGGATCGAAACGCTCAGGTACGATGCCGGGCGCGGTTATTTCTGGATCAATGAGACAGCCGGGAAGTCGGCGCGTATGCTCATGCACCCCGTCATGCCGGAGTATAACGGCAGGATCATGGACGATCCGGAATTCACCCGCACCGTGGATGGAGGCGGGAATTACTTTGCCGCTGTTGTCGACATCTGCGCGAACAAGGGAGAGGGATTCGTCGACTACCTGCGGCCGGCATCCACGGAGGCGGGAACCGGCTCTCCGGGCCGCATGATTTCCTATGTCAGATTGTACGAACCCTTCGGCTGGATCATCGGCACGGAAAAAAACATTGATGGGTTGGCGGTGCGCACGGCCTACTGGCAGAAGGATCTGACAGGGAAAACATATTCGACGATGTTCAGGATCTTCGGGCTGGCAGGCGTCCTCCTGGCGCTGTCGTTGTATCCGCTGCTGCTGCTGGCGGAAAAAATTATCGACCCGGCCGGAAAATCCCTTGATCTTGTCAGGGCCGTCGGTCAAGGGGACCTCACCTTTTCCCCGACGGGGGACAGGAACCGGGAAGCCGGCTCACTGGCCGGGGAGTTCAGCACCATGATCGGCTCCCTTCGCAGTCTGCTGCAGGAGGTCCGGCAACAGGCGGAGATTTTTCATAATGCCGCGGGTCATCTGTCCGGCTATTCGAAAAATATGTCGGATGCGACCGCCAGGGTGAGCGAACAGTCTGCCGCGGTCGCCGCCGCCGCCAATCAGTTTTCCGGGAATATTGCCGCCATTGGCGAAGAGGTTTCCTCCATTTCACGGCGGGCCAACAATATAGCGGCAAATATCGGGGAGATGTCCGACAACATGAATTCGGTGTCGGCGGCCGTGGAGGAGATGTCCCATTCCATTGCGGAGGTGGCGAAACACTGCGCCGATGGGCGTCATGCCTCGGAAAAGGCGCTTAAATTAACGGACGAGTCCTGTGATAAAGTCTCCGAGCTGACAATGGCGGCGGACAACATCGACCAGGTCATCAATATGATTACGGAGATCACCGAACAGACAAAGCTGCTGGCCCTGAACGCGACCATCGAGGCTGCCAGGGCCGGTGGTGCCGGCCGGGGTTTCGCGGTGGTGGCCGGCGAAGTCAAGGAGCTTGCCCGCCAGGCCGCCCTGGCCACGGAGGATATCAGCGCCCGGATCAAGGCAATGCAGCAGCAGACCATGAATGTGGTCAAAATGATCCAGGATGTCGCCATTCATAACCAGCAGCTCAACGAAGTCAACACCTCCATTGCCGCGGCCGTCGAGCAGCAGTCGAGCACCGCCGGAGACATATCCCGCATTCTCGGCGCCAATGCCAGGGGTTCGGATGCGATTTCCCGCGAGGTGCAGCAGCTGAACCGGTCGATCCGGGAGGAGATCGCCCGGAGCATCAGCGAGGCGTCGTCCGCGGTCAATGAGTTGTCCGGCAATATTCACCGGGTCAACGAAGGGGTCAAGGAAGGGGCATCGGCCGCCGCCGGCAATTTTGTCTTTGCGCGGGAAATGTCCCGGGTCGCGGCGGAGCTGAAAGCAGGCCTGGGCAGGTTTCACCTCGGCCGGCCCAATTTTGACATCGGCAAGGTCAAGGCCGCCCACCTGGCCTGGCGGACGCACCTGGAAGCGATGCTGCACCGGGGCATGGAGTTGTCCCTTGCCTCTCTTCCCGACCATACCCAGTGTGATTTCGGCAAATGGATTGCCGGACCCGAAGGACAGGCCCTGGCGGATCACGAATCATTTCCCGAAATGTATCGTCTCCATGAGCAGGTCCACCTGTTGGCCTACGACATCGCCGTTCTGCATCACGAAGGTCGGCGGCGGGAAGCCCTGGAGCTGATGGATCGCTTTGAGCAGACCAGGGAGGACCTGTTCGCGGCCCTCGACAGGCTCCACAATATGACTTGACGGCCGGCATCACCTCGTCTCGCCGTCCGGAGCGATCAGGCGGGCGGTCTGCAGGTCCCCCTTGCCCAGGTAATGGAGAGGGTTCAGGTTTCTTCCTGTTTCAGTTGCGAGGGAAAACCTTCCAGGGGACCAAGTTCTTCCTTGTCGCGGATAAAGGTCGGCGGGCTGTTGATGTAATGGACCAGCAGCCGGGCCAGGGGCAGCAGGGCGTCGATGTGCGTCCGTTCATACCCGTGTGAACTGTCGACGCCGAAACTGACCAGGGCCGTGCGGATGTCGTTTCCCGCCTCCACGGCGGATGCCGAATCGCAGCGGTAATAGCGGAAGATATCACGGCGGTGCTCAATACCGTGTTCGTGGCAGATGTCCAGCAGCTTGTGGGAAAGATGGTAGTCAAAGGGACCGCTGGAGTCCATCATGGCGACTGTTACGCCGAATTCCCTGGAATTCTGACCCTCGGCGGGAGTGGCGTTGTCCACGGTCACCATTTCCGCCACGTCCTGGTGGAGGATGGCCGAGGCGCCCGACCCCATTTCTTCTGAAATGGTGAACAGCAGGTGACAGTCAACCGGAATCGTCAGCCCAAGCTGCAGCACTGTTCTGGCCGCGGTCAGCACGGTCGCAACCCCCGCCTTGTCGTCCAGGTGGCGGGAGATGATATACCCGTTGTCCATGATTTCCGTCCGGGGATCGACGGCGACGTAATCCCCGACATGGATGTCGAGACGGTCGAGGTCCCCCGCGGATTGGCTTATTTCATCAACCCTGATTTCGACCTGGTTCCAGGAAATAGGCTGTTCGTCTATTTCCCTGCCGAAGGTGTGGCCGGAAGATTTCAGGGGCAGGATGGTGCCGCGATATTGTCTCCGGTTGTCGGAAAAAATGGTGACCCTCGCCCCTTCGGCAAATCTGCTTGACCAGTGCCCGATCGGCACGATGCCAAGCCTGCCGTTGTGCTTCAGCTCCCGGACCATGCAGCCGATGGTGTCCAGGTGGGTGACCAGGGCCCGGTCAGGACTTTGAATTTTTCCCGTCAGATGGGCGCGGATGGCCCCGCGCCGCGTGATTTCGTAATGGATGCCCAACTCGTCGAGCCTTTGGCAGACAAAATGGACGATGTCATCGGTGAAGCCCGTGGGGCTCGCAATGTGCAGCAGGTCCCGCAGGGTGTCGAGGAGGTATTTCCGGTCGATGTTCATTATTTTCGGTTCCCGGGCTGTTTCCCGTTCATGATCCGGTGGTTAATGGATCGTCTGGGGAAAGAGCAGGTCGATGAATTTTGCCGCGGTCGGCTGCGGTTCATGATTGGCCAGTCCCGGCCGTTCGTTTGCTTCAATGATGACGTATTCCGGCCGGTCCACCGCCTTGACCATGAAATCGAGCCCGACCACCGGAATGTCAAGGATTTCCGCGGCATGGATCGCCGCCTGGCGCAGTTCCGGGTGGACCCTGGCGGTGACATCATGGATGGTGCCGCCGGTATGGAGATTCGCGGTGCTGTACACCTGGAGCTGTTCCCCTTCCGGCAGCACATCCGTGAGGGTGTAGCCTTTGCCCCCAACGCACCGCTTTGTTTCCGCGTCCAGCGGAATCCTGCTTTCACCGCCGGTCGCCGCCGCCCGCCTTCTGCTCTGCTTGCGAATGAGGGATTCGATGGTATTGACTCCGTCTCCCTTGATTATCGGCGGCTTGCGGATCGATGCGGCGACCAGTTCATGGTTGATGACCAGCAGCCGCATGTCCCGGCCCTGACAGAATTCCTCGATGACCACCCGGTTTGATATCCGGCGGGCCATGCTGACGGCGCTGCGCACCTCCCCGGCGGAGGTGAGGTTGACGCTGACGCCGTGTCCCTGTTCCCCGTGGGCAGGCTTGACAACCACGGCCCCGTGCTTTTGCAGGAAATCCCCGTTTTCCTGGTCCGTCCCGGCAAGCCGCTGGTCCGGCACCCGCAGCCCATGGCTGGACAGGAGTTTCGATGTGACCGCCTTGTCGTCGCAGCGGCTCATGGCGATGGCCGTTGTCATTTCACTCAGCGATTCACGGCAGACGACGGACCGGCCGCCGAAGGTCAGCCGGAAGTAGGCGTTTTCCTCGTCCA
>JALHJD010000126.1 GCA_022837185.1 Desulfobacteraceae bacterium | reverse complement strand
ATGACAGGTGTATATTTCAATATTTTATGATAAAAATCAACATGTTAATTGCTATTTTCGGCCAAAAATGCTGTTGGTTCGTCACGGATTAAGGAGATAATAAAAGTCCAGGATAATACGCTTCCTGAGCCCTGAAGCCCTCCTCTTTATTCAATCGGATTGTTTCCACCTAAAACGCATTCCAGAGGCAACTGGCCATGGGAGTAAAACCTTTCTCCTGGAGGAGGAGGTCGAGATGGGTGAGCCCGATCGCCGTGATGATGGGATCTGTTTTCTCCAACTCGGCCGGCCGGTTGATCGTAATCAGATATTTTTTGCACTTGTCGCAGAGAAAAGCCTTGTCTTCCTTTTCGGTGTCAACAAAGACGACATCCGTTCCCATCGGACTTTCCTGTTCGCAGTAAGGGCACTTAAGACGGGGATGCACCCACTCATGGCTGCACTGGGAACACTGGAGCCATTTCTCTCCTCTTTCTTTTGTCACAGCCAGCATGGGAAAACTGCCGCAAACAGGGCAATAGCCCTTGCTCCAGGAAAGAGGGGCGATGGCTTCCGCCGCTTCCCGTGCCCGCTTGGCCAGGATTATCCCCGCTGCCATATGAATGAAAACGCCCAATGCCCCGGGATCCATCGGTATTTTCTCCGCCCAGGCCTTGATTTCCTTTTCATCGGGATCATCGGAAGAACGAAAATATTCAAAAACATTGACTTGCCCACTGGTAATCTGTTGCGCCAGGCGTTCCATGTTTTCTGCAAGGTTGGGAAATCCCTCTCGAATTGCCTTGCAGACCCCGAGGCTGATTTTTTGCCAGGGGTCGCCGGGAAAGAAGAGATCACATTGCTGGACCAGGGGAACGCCTGCCAGGTATTTTCCCTGGTCCAGGGGAAACGTTTTCCCGTTGCTCTGCATTTCCATGAGCAAACGTTTTTTCTCTATGATCATGGGCCGGAAGGCGTCAAGAATCTCCTTGACGTAAGGCTTCTGCGTACTTATTCGCTCAATGTCCTTGTTTATGAAACAGAGCGCGGTATCGTTTCGTGTCATTCTTTCGTCAGCCTTTTGTCTTTTGAATTATGATAAATTGTGCAGGGGAGAAAAGGAACCGGGGCGATGTTTCCCCCCCGGTTCCGGATGAATGATTATGGATATTGGTACCTCTTTGCACGTAGACCATGCATGGGACCTGCATCACTGCTACGCCCGGCCCGACCGCTTTTCCCCGCCGTAGGTTACCAGGGTGCCCTTTTCTTCCATCTCCCTCAACCACTTCGGATGATTGGTTTTCGCCCAGGCCCGGCTCACCCAGCCGGTGAACATCGCCGAGGCCGAACCCGGGACCCCGATGGTCGCCAGGTAGAGGTGGACAATGAAAAACGCCAGGATTATGACAAATCCAAGGGCGTGGAGAACGAACATCGTCCGAACCGTGCCAGTCGAGAAGTCAAGGGGGAACCACATGATATAGCCGGAAATAACCATGATGATCCCGAAGACTGCGACCACCAGAAAAAAGAGTTTCTGGCCGGGATTGTACTTGCCGACCTGGGGCATCTTGTCCTTGTCCACGTGCCACAGATAGCCGCCGGCGCAGGCTATCCACTTCCCATCCTCCGGAAAGGAGGGAATGCCTGCTTCTCTGAACCACATGACTATGGCGAAAAGCAGGGCCACGCCGAAAAAGACCCCGGTCCAATTATGAACTGTTTTCAGGTTGCCCATGCCGCCCATCATACCGCCGATGAAATCAAGGGAATGATACATCATCCCCATGCCGGTGATGATCAAGAGGAGGCAGGAGAGCGCCAGACACCAGTGCACGAAGCGTTCAAAGCCGCTTGTTGCTTTGATCATTCCTTTTTTCATATCTCACCTTTTTCGTTGTTGTTTTCCTCAGTCGGGACCTTGGGTCCGTGCGTGACATAGTGAAGGAACGCAGCGCCGGCAACAGCGCCGGCGGCAATGAGCCCCGCCGGTTTCAGAACATCCTTCCAGACAAGGATGGCGGCGGGGATCTCGGGTTTCTCCGGTAGATTATCATACACGGTGACTGCCTCAGGCAGGACATAGACCACATGGGTGCCCTCGACGAACTTGTCACCGTAGACCGTCGCGCCATTGCCCAGTTCCTCGGCCCTTTGGTAGGCCTTCCTGACCATCTCGTCCCTGGCGCCTATCTGCAGTGCCCCGGTGGGGCAGGATTGGACACAGGCCGGAGGTTGATTTGCCCTGAGGCGTGAGTAACAGAGATTGCATTTGTAAATAACGTTGGTCGCCTTGTCATAGCGCGGCACATGGAAAGGGCAGGCGGTAATGCACTCCTTGCAGCCGATGCAGCGGGCATAGTCAATGTCCACGGCCCCGAATTCCGTATAGAACAGGGCCTGGGTGGGACATACCTTGACGCAGGCGGCATCGGTGCAGTGCATGCAGCCGTCCTTGCGGAACAGCCATTTCACCTTGCCGTTCTGGCCCTCGATTTCATTGAAGCGGATCAGCGTCCAGGTGTTCCACTCCAGGTCAGGCGGATTCTGATAGCTGCCGAAATTGTTCGTCTGGGACGCCGGCAGATTGTTCCATTGCTTGCAGGCGATCTGACAACCGCGGCAGGCTGTGCAGCGTGACAGATCTATCAATTTAACGAGTTCTAATCCGTTCATATCTTCTCCCCCTTATGCCTTTGTGATGTTAACCATGAATGCCTTGTACTCGGGGCAAAAGGTATTGGGACAACCGACGGCGGGGGTAAGAAGATTGGTCGCATCGTCCTTGGTGCCCTCCGGCCAGCGCCAGCCGTAGTTGAACGGCATGCCGACCTCGTGTACGGTCTTTCCCTCGACCTGGAACGGCGTCATGCGCTTGGTGACCATGGCCACGCACGTGGTCGTTCCCCTCACCGAGGATACCCTGACCCGTTCGCCGTTCTTGATGCCCAGTTCCCCCGCCAGCTGCTCGCTGATCTCGACATACGCCTCGGGCATCGCCTCGAGCAGCCATGGCTGCCAGCGGGTGAAGCCGGTGCACCAGTGCTCGGTCGCGGAATAGGAGGTGCAGACATAGGGGAACTGCTCGTCTGCGTTGGCCCACTTGTCAAATTCGCTCTTGAAGATGGTGACCGCCGGGTTGGTACGCCGGCCGGACAACGGGTGCTTGGTCAGCGGGCCTTCCATGGGTTCGTAGTGTTCCGGGAAGGGACCCTCGACCATGCCGGGCCCGAAGAGGGACGCCACCCCGTCCGCCTTCATAATAAAGGGGTACTTGCCCTTCTCCTGATCGGCCATGGGCGGCCAGCCGCCGTCGGCCACGTCGCCGACCCACTTGTCCCCGACCCACTCCAGGATGTTCCTCCCGGGGTTGTAGGGCTTGCCGTTGAGGTCGCAGGAAGCGCGGTTGTAGATGATCCGCCGGTTCATCGGCCAGGCGAAGGACCAGTTGAGATAGAGGCCCAGGCCGGTAGGATCGTCCTTGCCCCGTTTCTGCATTTTGTTTTCCCCCTTCGGGTCGAAGCTGCCGGTCATCAGCCAGTTGCCGGCCGAGGTGGAGCCGTCCGCCATAAGTTTGGGAAAACCGTTCACCAGTTCGCCCTTGGGATACACTTCCCGGGTCCCCTTGGCCGGGTCCTCGATGACCACATCCCGGGTATAGTGGCCGTTGATCTGCTTGGCGCACTTGACGGCGTCGAAGCGGCCGAGGCCGTCCCGGTAATCCCACTTCATATTCAGAATCGGCGCCGGAAAGGCGCCGCCTTCCTTGGCGTAAAGGGCACGTATCTCATCCATGAGGCGCATGACGATGTCGCCGTCGGAAAGGGCGTCGCCGGGCGGATTACCGGCCTTGTAGGCCCATTGGACCCAGCGGCCGGAATTTGCCTGGCTTCCCTCCTTTTCGATGGTCGGCGCGGCAGGCAGCAGGAAGCATTCGGTGTCAACGTTGGCCGGGTTGACGCCGGGTCCCTTCCAGAACGAGGCGGTCTCGTTGTCAAAAATGTTGACATTGACCATCCATTTCAGCTTTTCCAGGCCTTTCCTCACCTTGTTCGAGTTGGGAGAACTGACCGCCACGTTGGCGCCCCAGCATATGAAGCCCTCCATCTTGTCCGCCACCATCTGATCGGTGCAGTGCATGATCGAGTAGGCCTTGCCATCGTCCATTTTGGGCAGCCAGGAGTAGCCGAACTCATTGTCCGCGGTCGCGGTTTCGCCGAACACGGCCTTCAGGAAGCTGACCGAGTATTTCGGATAGTTCTGGTACCAGTTGGCCGACATGGGGTCATTGGACCTCGTGGTGTACTTGTCGTTGTACTCGGCCAGGGTCTGGATCGAGGCAGTGGGCATCTTCAGGTAGCCCGGCAGGATGTTGTAGAGGATGGCGTGGTCGGTCGAGCCCTGGACATTGGGTTCGCCGCGCAGGGCGTTAATGCCGCCTCCGGCGATCCCCATGTTGCCGAGCAGCAGTTGGACGATAGCCATGGTCCGAATGTTCTGGCTGCCGACCGTATGGTGGGTCCAGCCCAGGGCATAGCATTCGGTGCCGGCCTTGTCCGGGGCGCCTGTGGCGCCGTAGGCCTTGTACACCGTGAGCAGGTCTTCCTTGGGGACGCCGGTGATGGAGGATACGGTGTCCAGGGTGTAGCGATCGTAATGCTTTCTGAGCATCTGATAGACGCAGCGTGGATTCTGGAGAGTGTAGTCACGGACAGGAATGCCGTTTTCGTCCTTTTCCGTCGTCCAGGTTTCCTTGCCGTATTTTCCCGTTTCGGGATTGTAGCCGGAGAACACCCCGTCATTGAAATCAAAGTCCGGACTGACAATGAATGAGGCATTGGTGTAGTGCTTGACGTACTCCTCATGGATGAGGCTGTTGTCGATGATATACTTGATCATCCCGCCCAGGAAGGCGATATCGGTGCCCGAACGGATGGGGACATGGTAGTCGCAGCGGGCGGAGGTCCTGGTGAAGCGCGGATCGACGTGGATGAGCGTCGCCCCGTTGTCCTTGGCACGGAGGATCCACTTCATGGCGATGGGATGGTTCTCCGCGCAGTTGCTGCCCATGATAAGGATGCAGTCACTGTTTTTCAGATCAATATAATGGTTCGTCATCGATCCCCGGCCGAACGACTCTCCCAGAGCCGCTACAGAGGGGCTGTGTCAGATGCGGGCCTGGTGATCTATATAGACCAGGCCCATGGCGCGAAGGGCGACGACAAGCGTCCAGCACTCCTCGCTGAGGATATTTGAAGTGCCGTAGTGGCCGATACTTTCCAGCCGGTTGACCAGTTGTCCCTTGTCGTTCCGGGTGATAAAATTTTTGTCCCGCGAGTCCTTGACCAGGCGGGCTATCCGCTTCAGGGTCCAGTCCCAGTTCTTTTCCTCCCATCGGTCGCTCTTGGGAGCCCGGTAGAGAACCTTGCGCAGCCGCTTGTCATTGACCTCTGACAGTCCGAATATACCGGCGCCTTTGGCGCAGAGCGAACCTTCGCTGATGGGATGGTCGGGGTCTCCCTCAACGTTGATGATCTTGCCCGTTAACTTGTCGGTACTGCAGATAAGGCCGCAACCGACCGAGCAGTAGCAGCAGATACTGGTCGCCTGACTGGCGGTACGGAGCCGGTCCATCTTGGTCAGCCCGGCGGCGTGAGCCTTCAAGGCAGTGAGGTCCAGGCCAAGGGTGGACAGGGCTGCCCCCGATCCAATGGCCCCGGACATTTTCAAAAATCCTCTTCTGCTGATCTCCATAATGCCTTTTCTCCTTGTTGGTACGAAATTGATTGTTTGCGGAATCGCGGCAGGCGCGCATCCGGTTTCAGCCGATCACATTTTTTTTTTCAGTGGTGAGGGAAAAGGAGTCAAAATTGTTTTCATTCATTATACATGTCAGATTTGACATATGTCAAGAATGACATACTTTTTAAAATTTACCCTCTGTGCCTCATATTCAGGGCCATCATGCATTTATCCTTATTTGTGCAGGACAAATTTTTTTCTTGACACATCGTTATATTCATTCATATATAACGTTATGAAAAAAAACAGACACAAAAAACGCCATACTGAACTCAACACCTGTCAGTGGCGGGGACACCTCTGGCTGGAAGGCCGGAGCGGCACCTTCCTTGGCTATGGCAGAATCGTGCTCCTGGAACGCATCAGGGACTACGGCTCCATATCGCAGGCCGCGAAATCCATGGAAATGTCATACAAGCATTCCTGGGACCTGCTTGACTCCATGAATCGGCAGGCCGGGAGAAAAATGGTGGAAACGGCACGGGGCGGCAGGCAGGGTGGTGGAGCAACGTTAACCCTTGCGGGGGAACAGGCGATTGAGACGTTCTGGCGGGTCCACCGACAATTCCAATCTTTCCTGGACCGGATGACAGAGGAACTGGATGGCGACGTGTGCGGCTAACCCGCTTTCCGGCAGTTCAGGAGAAACATCCCGAGGCACGCCCGGGAGTTGCGCCGATGTGTCGAACTTTACCGCAATAATGGACAGGAGGAAAATTCCCATGAAAAACAAAATGGTTATTCTGTTGCCGCTGATCGGGCTCTGTCTGCTGTTTGTCCTGCCCGCCCGGGCCGAGGAGGTGCGAATCTCGATCGCGGCCAGCCTGAAAGACGCGGTCAACGAAATCACAGCCGCATTCGTCAAATCGAATCCAGGATTTTCCATCGTCCCCAATTTCGGGTCTTCCGGTTCCCTTGCCAAGCAGATCGTCCAGGGCGCTCCTGCCGATCTCTTTATTTCGGCCAATCCCGACTGGATTGAGTATCTTGTCAAGGAGGGAAAGATTTCCCAGGATACGGTGCGCATCTTTACCCACAACATCCTTGTTTTCGTGGGCCCGAAGACAACCGAAATCTCGTCGCTTGCCGATCTTGCCCGATTGCAGCGCATAGCCATCGGCAGTCCCAAAAGCGTTCCGGCCGGTCAGTACGCCGAACAGGCCATGCAGGCGGCCGGAATCTACGTTGAACTGGCCGCGTCCAACAAACTGGTGATGGCCAAGGACGTGCGCGAGGCACTGCTGTACGCCGACCGCGGGGAGGTTGAGGGGGCCTTTGTCTACCGCACCGACGCCCTGCTGGCTCAAAACAGCACAATCCTCTACAGCGTGCCGGCCGGGATGCATGACCGCGTTTCCTATCTCCTCGGCCTGACCAGGGAGGGGGAACAAAAGAAAGCCGCCCGGGATTTCGATGCCTTTCTGGCAGGCCCCGAAGCTCTGCGCATTCTGGAAAAATACGGATTTGATATCGGCGGTGACACCACGGGGAACAAGTAAACAGGCCGGGGAGCCCTCTTGATGTTGTCCCTTTCATCCCATGACATGCAGGCCGTGTGGCTGTCGCTCAAGGTCGCCGCGGCAGCCACCCTGCTCACCGCCCCCGTCGGATTCGGGGTTGCGTACTTCCTCGCCTTTGTTCGGGTGCCCGGGAAATCACTGCTGGAGGGCCTGGTGAATCTTCCCCTGGTGTTACCCCCTGTGGTGGTCGGCTACCTTCTTCTTCTTTTCTTCGGCCAGTCGGGTTGCATGGGACCGCTGCTCAAGGCCTTCGACCTCCGGGTCGTCTTCACCATGGCCGGAGCGGTCATCGCCTCGGCGGTGGTCGGATTCCCTTTGCTGGTGCGCGCCATCCGCATCGGCATGGAAAACATCGACCTTCATTACATCCAGGCATCGCGCACCCTGGGAGCAGGACGGCTGGACACCCTGCTGACCATTATTCTTCCCCTCTCCTTCAGGGCCGTCCTGGCCGGCATGACCCTCATGTTCGCCAGGAGCCTCGGCGAATTCGGCGCCACAATAATCCTGGCCGGAAATATCCCCGGGGTGACCCAGACCATCCCGCTGGCCATCTACGACTACACCAACACGCCGGGCGGGGACAGTATGGCCCTGACCCTCTGCCTGGTGTCCATATTTTTTTCATTTGCCGTTCTGCTGGCAAGCGATGCCGCCTCCAGATCCTTCCGCGCGAGGTCAGCCCGATGAGACTCGAGGCATCACTGGACAAGCGGTTTGGTTCTTTCCGCCTCCAGGCCGAATTTACCCTGGATTGCAGCAGGTGCGGAATTTTTGGACCATCCGGCAGCGGCAAGTCAACCCTCGTCCACATACTGGCCGGTCTCCTCAAGCCGGACAGGGGAACAATCAGGTTGGACTCCACGCCCGTTTTCGACG
>JALHJD010000125.1 GCA_022837185.1 Desulfobacteraceae bacterium | reverse complement strand
CCCACCTCCTCCGCCTGCTGCATGAAACCGGCACCGGCTCCACCAGCCTCGGCAGGGAACTGGGCAAGGGGTCCCGGGCCCTTGCCCGCGACCATGGAAAGCCCACCGCTTCCATGGCGGTCAAGGGGCTCGAACTGCCCGCCTATGATCCGCGCGGGGCATACGGCATGTCCCTGGCCTATGCCCTGTCCACCCGGGGCGGCTGCCACCTGAGGGCATACCCCGTCAGCCATGAAATCCTGCGCAAGCCCGTGGCCACCGACCGCTTCACCTTCAGCGGCAAAGCCCGCATCATCAAGATCGCCGAGGATCAGAACGGGGTCGTTGATTCCCTGACCGCCTGCAAGTTCATCTTTTTTGCCGCCGGCCTGGAAGAGTATGCCCGGGCCTACACCGCCGTCACCGGCGTGGCGTCATCCGCCCAGGACCTGCTCGAAATCGGCGAACGCATTTACTACCAGGAGCGGATCATGAACGCGCGCAACGGCTTCTCCGCCGCGGACGACGACCTGCCCGCGCGCTTCTTCGAGGAAGCGGGGAGCGGCGGTACGGCCGTCCCCATCGGCCCCCTTGACCGGCGGGCGTTCCTGGAGGCGAGGGCGAAATACTACCGGATACGCGGCCTGGACGAGAACGGTCTGCCCACGGAGGAGAAAATACGGCAGCTCGGTCTGGAGGAGAATGAAAGAGCTGGTTGACAAATACGCCGGCAAAATGATCGCCGCCGGGCTGGCGGCCGATCCCCTGGTCTGCGGCCTGGACGATGAAATCGTCTGGAACCGGGCCGATGAACGGCAAAGCGTGCTGGAACCGGTCCTGGAGGACATGCGGAGCAATTCCCTGATCTGCGCCGCTCCCGCCGAACCGTATCAGACCATCATCCGGTTCCTCGCCGCAAGGGGACCCGGACCGGTCACCCCGCGGGACTGCGAAACCAGGACCTTTCTCCACGACCTGCCGGTCAGCCGTTCATTCACCCCCGGCGCCATCCTGGAACACCTGAAAAAACGAAAATCGGTCATCGTGACCGGCTCCGGCGGCGTCCAGGTGGTCGCCTTCGGGACGGTCAGCCCCGAACAGGCCTTTGTCACCTTCAGTTCGGTCTGCTTCTCCTGCTTCGTCCTCTTTTTCTCCGACTATCTGGCCCGTGTCCGGGCCGGGACAGCGACCGCCGAAGAACACGACGCTTTCGCCCGGGCCCGGTCCCTGCTGCCCGCCCCCCGGCAATCGCCGCCGGAACTCAAGACCGGCCCCTTCGCCGGGGCGGCGCAGGTCACCGAGGCCATGATCGAAGCAGGCCGCCTCACCGTGGAATACGGCCTGGTCGACTCCTACTTCGGCAACATCTCCTATCGGCTGCATGACACCGTCTTCATCAGTCAGACCGGCAGTTCGCTTGACGAACTGGCGGGGTGCATCGATCCCTGTCCCCTGGACGGCTCATCCACCACCGGCATCACCGCTTCCAGCGAACTGGCGGCCCACACGACCATTTATCTCCGCACCCCCAGCCGGGCCATCCTGCACGGACACCCCAAATTCACCGTTATCCTGTCCATGGACTGCGAAATGACCAATTGTCCCGACCGGGACCGGTGTCACATCCGGTGCCCGCGCGAACGGTTCATCGAGGATATCCCCATCGTGCCGGGAGAAGTCGGAACCGGCCCCACCGGGCTGTGCCATACCCTTCCCCCTGCCGTCCGGGAAAGGCGCGGGGCCGTTGTCTGGGGCCACGGACTGTTCACCGTCGGCACGGTGGACTTCAATGAGCCGTTCCGCGGTCTGCTGGAGATCGAGAATATGTGCCGGGAAAAGTATTTCGAGGCCGTCAGGCAGGCCGGACGCGAAACGACGACCGCCGGGAGGTGATGTTCATCGGTCCTGTCTTCCCGCACTCTCCCCAGGGGATTGCCCTCACGTGCCGCCGCCCGGCCGCATGAACCGGCGGCAAAGGCGGTTCAGGTTCTCCTGTTCCGCTTCGGTCAGCCTGCCCATCACCTTTTCAACCAGCTGCCTGTGCGCGGGGAACAGGGTATTTATGAGTTCCCCTCCTGCCGTGGTCAGGGCGACCACGCTCCGCCCCTCCGCATCCCTTTTACGGACAACCAGGTTTCGTTTTTCCAGGCCGGCAACCAGCCTGCCCACCGTTGCCGCCGACAGGGCGATTTCACCGGCCAGTTCACCGACGGTTGCCGGACCTGTCCGATGCAGCCCTTCCAGCACCGCAAACTGCCTCACGGTCAGCTCACCTGCCGAAATTTTCCCGTACACTTCATAACGGAGTGCGCAGGCGCTTTTCCGCAAGGCGCTGAATGCCTGGACACTTATAGAATTTTCTTCCATTCCTTCCCCTGTATTCATGAAAGAGCAACCGGTTCGAAATCAAACTAATATTCCTGAACATTTTGTCAATCAAAAATAAACAAGTTGATCATTTAATCAATTACACATATATAGTTGACCGACCGAGGAATAAGGAAAAACGGCCCAAAAAAAACGGGAGTTTTCAGAAAGCCACCGCCGGCCGCGGAAGGAGACAGTGAGCATATATATCGGCCGGGTCCCCGCCCAGGGAGAACACCTCCATCTGCTGCTGCAGGCCGCGCAGCCAGGCCGGCACAGCCAATGGCCGCAACAGCGGCAACGCCGAATTCACCGCCGATCCCGAGCCGAATTTCCGCAGCAGGCCGAAGGCCGGGTCGCTTTCCCTGATGAGGACGGTGGTGAAATTCTCTGTGCCGGCCAGCTTGGCGGCCGCGGCAACGGCATCCTCCAGATCGCCGAGTTCATCAACCAGGCCGAGCTCCCTGGCGGTGACGCCGTCCCAGACCCGCCCTTCGGCAAGTTCATGGACTTTTTGCGCCTCCATGTCCCGGCCCTCGGCGACTATGGATATAAAACGGCCGTAGCCCTCTTCCACGCCGAGCTGGATGGCTTCTCCCAACTCCGGCGCCAGGGGGATAGCCGGGTTGCCGGCGCCGGCGAGTTTTGTCGTTCCCGTCCCGTCGCTGCTCATCCCTATCTTGGCCATGGTTTCATCAAAGGTGGGAAACACCCCGAAAATGCCGATTGAGCCGGTGAGCGTAAAGGGCGAGGCGTAGATCCGGTCGGCGCCGGCGGAGATCCAGTATGCCCCGGAGGCGGCCATTGAGCCCATCGATACAACCAGCGGCTTGCCGGACCGCTGCAGGAGGAGCAGTTCCTGGCGTATCTGTTCCGAGGCGAAAGCGCTGCCGCCGCCGCTGTCTATCCGCAGGACCAGGGCCTTGACTCTGTCATCATCCCGGGCCAGGCGTATCCGGCGGCACAGGCTGTCGCTGCCGATCTGCCCGGGGATGTCCTCCCCGTACACAATGTTGCCCCGCGCCACGATTATGCCGACGCGATCCCCCTGCTTGGCCGGGGCGGTATGAGACCGCTTTACGGTCTGCAGATAATCGGCAAAATGAATCTGCTTGAAGGTCTTCCCTTTCGCATCCCTGCCCACCAGGCTGGTCAGGTAGTCGTCCATCTCCGGACGGGTTTTCAGACTGTCCACCAGGTTTGCCTCCAGGGCCATTCTGCTGCTGCTCCCATCAGCCCGGCGCAGGTACAGGGGCAGGTTGTTGATGACGATATTGATGAATTGCGGCTCAAACCCCCTGTTTGCGGCGATATCGGCACAGAAACGGCCCCACAGGTTGTCCAGCCACAACTGGTTGGCTTCGCGGTCCTCGTCGGACATGCTGTCCCGGACCAGGGGTTCGACGGCGGATTTGTAGGTTCCGACCTTGAAGACGTGGAACCTGACGGCCAGTCTGTTCATGAGCTCCCCGACATAGAGGCGGAACACGCCGAACCCCCGGAGATAGACGCCGCCCATGGGATTGAGCAGGACTTCGTCCGCGAAGGAGGCCAGATAATACTGCCCCTGGCCGTACTGGTCATCGACGGCAACAACCTTTTTGCCTGATTCCTTGAACCGTTCTATGCCCAGGCCGATGGCCCGGAGCTGGTTCAGGCCGCTGTGCCCCATTTTCCCCAGGGACAGGACCAGGACCTGTATCCTGTCGTCATCGGCCGCCGCCTGGATGGCGTCGAGGACATCCTGCAGGAGAGTTTCCTCGGGAACCGGCAGGCCGGCAAATCCGTTGACCAGGCGCGAAAAAGGGCTGATCACGGTCGGTTCCTCGACAATATCTCCCCTGGGGGCAATAATCAGGGCCGCGCCGTCCGGTACCGTGACCGGCGGTTTCATGAACAGGGAGAAGATCAACAGGATAAAGCCGATGAACAGCAGGTTGGCCGCCAGCGAGGTGCCGGCGGCGAGCAGCTTCCAGAACCATCGCAAAATCAAACCGATAATTGTAATGAGGTTTTTCAATACACGCTCCCGTTCCGTTGAGGAAAGATCCAAATTGCGCAAGGATTTCTCCTTGGTTGCCCGTTACCGATACGTTACCATCTCCCGCCCCGGATGTTCAAGCATCTCTTTGCCCGACCCGTCGACCCGCCCGGCCGCCCCGGCCCTTTCCCCGCCCCGGAGCCGAACCGCCTGCCTGCTTTTGCCTTGACGACCCGGCTGATAGAACGGTAAAAAAGAATATTCTCAACAGGGTGATGAAAAACAGGAGGAGCGGGAATGGCAACAAGGGAAAAAGTGGCGCGCGGCCTGGCGGGAGCGGCCATGGCGGCGGCCTTGACACTGCTCGCCGGCTGCTGCGCCGAAGCGCCTGTGGAAACCTACGGAGCGGCGCGCATCGTATCGGAGCCCGCCGGGGCCGGCATCGTCGATCTCAGGAGCAACGCAGCCCTGGGGAACACCCCCATGGACCATGTCTGGGAAACCGCGGAGGGAAAAGCCGAGTACATTCAGCTTGTCCTGACCAGGGCGGGACACGAGGACGCCGTCACCTCCTTCTGGATCAACCCCCGCCATGCCACCCGGGAAGAGGCGGCGGAGAATCCCCAGACCATAACCGTCCACCTCCTTCCGAAAAAATAGCGGACTGCTGCTCCGTCATTGACGCCCCCTCATCGGCGTGAAGGTAAACGGCAAACCATACCGGTCAATCTGGCTCGCACCTGACGGTGAACGGGTCGAGATCATCGACCAGACCCGCCTGCCCCACGAATTTCATGTCGCCGTCCTCGCCACCCTTGATGACGCGGCCCGGGCGATCAGGGACATGCAGGTGCGCGGCGCCCCCCTCATCGGGGCCACGGCGGCCTACGGCGTCTGTCTCGGCCTGCGGGACGGCGCGGCGGACAGGGACATGGAGCGGATCGGCGCGGTGCTGACTGCCTGCCGGCCCACAGCGGTCAATCTGCGCTGGGCCGTGGAGCGGATGCGGTCGGTTCTCCTGCCCCTTCCGGAGGAGGAACGGCTTGCCGCCGCCTACCGGGAGGCCGCCGCCATCTGCGACGAAGACGTGGCCGTCAACGAGGCCATCGGCAATCATGGACTGCAGCTTATCGAGGAAGCCTGGGAGCGCAAGGGCAGGCAGGGACCGGTGCGGATTCTGACCCATTGCAATGCCGGCTGGCTGGCCACGGTGGATTGGGGCACGGCGCTGGCCCCGGTCTACAAGGCGCATGAAAAGGGCATCCCGGTATTCGTCTGGGTCGATGAAACCAGGCCGCGCAGCCAGGGCGCCGGTTTGACGGCCTGGGAACTCCAGGCCCAGGGCATCGAGCACCGGCTGATCGTCGACAATGCCGGGGGCCATCTCATGCAGCGCGGCCTGGTCGACCTGTGCATCGTCGGCACCGACAGAACCACGGCGACAGGCGATGTCTGCAACAAGATCGGCACCTACTTGAAGGCCCTGGCGGCCAGGGACAACGGTGTCCCTTTTTACGTGGCCCTGCCCGGCTCCACCATTGACTGGCGCCTGCACGACGGTATTCGGGAAATCCCCATTGAAGAGCGCGGCCAGGAGGAAGTGCTGCTGGTCCGCGGAAAAACGGAATCAGGGGCCCTGGAAACGGTCCGGATAGCCCCGGACGCAACCCCCGCCGCCAATCCCGCCTTTGACGTTACCCCCGCCCTCCTGGTTGACGGCCTCATCACCGAACGCGGAATATGTCCCGCCTCCAGGGAGGGACTGGCCCGCCTGTACCCGGAAATGGCCTGATCGGGGCCCGGCGGCGCCGCGCGGCCGTTTATCCCATGTACAGGACCATCCCGACCTGGTAGATCAACGCCGCCAGCAGAAAGGCGAAAACGGTGTTGAACCCCATCGAGAACAGCGCCCACTTCCAGGTCCCCGCTTCCCTGGCAATACAGACGACCGTGACAAAGCAGGGCGCATAGAACATGATGAAGGCAAGGGCGGCCAGGGCGACGATCGGGTTCCACGCCTCGTCCCGGGCCAGCCGTTCCCGAAGCGAGGTGGACGCCTCGGGGTCAACGGAGCCGAGGGAATAGGCGGTCCCGAGGGTGGAAACGATTACCTCCTTGGCGGCGAATCCCCCCACCAGGGCGATATTCGTGCGCCAGTCGAATCCCGCGTAGCGGCTGATCGACTCCAGGGCGATGCCGATCCGGCCGGCAAGGGAATGCCGCAGGGCCTGCTCGGCCTCCTCGTTGTCGATGGCAATCAGCCGGCGATGGATCTCTTCCGTCCCGGCAGGCCGTTCCACATTCCCGTCGGTCAGTTCCGCGACGGTGTCCGGGGGCAATCCGGCCAGGACCTCCTGCCGCTGCCGGTCAAATCCGCGGGATTCCTCCGCCGGCAGTCCCGGATAGGTCATCATGGCCCAGAGCAGGATGGAGATGCCGAGAATGACCGTGCCCGCCTTCTTGATATACTGCCAGGTCCTCTCCCAGGTATGGATGAGCAGACCCCGGAAGGTGGGGAAACGGTACGGCGGCAGCTCCATGACAAACGGGGTCGCCGGTCCCCTCAGGACCGTGGAGCGGAAAAACCTGGCCGCCAGCAGGGCGACGGTCCAGGAGACCACGGTGGCCAGGAACATGTAGCGCGCCTGGTGCGAGGAAAAAAACGCCCCGATCAGCAGGGCCAGGACCGGGAGCTTGGCCCCGCAGTTCATGAACGGCACGGTCAGCAGGGTCGCCATCCGTTCCTTCGGCGAACGCAGGGTGCGGGTGGCCAGGACCCCGGGAACGGCGCACCCCCCGGCTATCCCCCCGGAGACGATGAACGGCATCACCGACGAGCCGTGCAGTCCGAAAATCCTGAAGATGCGGTCCATCATGAAGGCCACCCGGGCCAGGTACCCCGAATCCTCCAGCATGGCAATGCCGAAAAACATGAACATGATTATGGGGACAAAACCGAGAACACCCCCGACGCCGTCGATCACGCCGGAAATAATCATGGATTTGACCGGCCCCTCGGGCAGGCTTTGCTCCGCCGTGTCGGCAAGTAAGGCAAAAAAGGACTCCAGCCATCCGGCCGGGATCGTGCTGTAATGAAAGGTGAAACTGTACAGGCCGAAGAGAATGCCGGCCATGATAAGGGGGCCGAGGAAGCGGTTGGTGACGATCTTGTCGATCCTGTCGGACATATAGAGCCTGTCGACGTCAAAACGCTGCGACATCACGCCCTGGCGCAGGATGGACTTGATATAGCCGTAGCGGTGGTCGGCGATGATCGCTTCCGGGTACGCCTCCATGGTGGTCTGCAGATGGCGGGTGACCTGCTCGCTGAGCTGGACGAGGGAATCGGCCAGTTCGGCGTCGGCGCGCATGGCCATGTCGAGAATCTGGTCGTCGTTTTCCAGGATTTTCAGCCCTGTCCAGCGGGCCGGATAGGTGTCCGTCAAGAGCTTTCGTTCGTTGATAAGCGGGACCATGTCCCCAAGGAGCTGGTCCAGGTCCTCGCCGTAGGAAAGCGCAAGGGGGTGCCAGACCTTTTCCCGGTCCCGGCCGACCCGGACCACCTCGTCCAGCAGCTGCTCGATTCCCTTGCCGCTGCGGGCAACGATCGGGATCACCGGGGCCCGCATAAGTTCGCTCAGCCTGTCGACGTTGACTTCAATGCCGCGGCTGTGGGCGACGTCGATCATGTTCAGGGCAATGATGACCGGAACGCCCAGTTCCATGAACTGGCAGGTCAGGTACAGGTTTCGTTCCAGGTTCGATGCATCGACGATGTTGACGACCAGGTCGGGTTTTTCATTGACCAGAAAATTCCGGGCGACCAGTTCCTCTACGGAATAGGCGGTGAGGGAATACGT